>JAFTEV010000043.1 GCA_017453465.1 Bacteroidaceae bacterium
GAGGCACTTTGTGAACCGCTGTTTCGCACGTGGCATTTCTTCTGGCGGCTGTGGCGTTGAGAGAAGATTGAAGATTGAAGATTGGAATGAGGCTTCGCGATTATCAACAGGAAATGCTCGACAGGCTTTACAAGGCTTGGGGGCTTAGCCGGAGCGTGATGGTGCAGATGCCAACGGGTACAGGAAAGACCGTGCTGCTGGCTGAAGCCATCAAGGGGGAGGGGCCGCATCATGTCTTGGTGGTAGCGCACCGGCGAGAATTGATTGAGCAAATAAAGGGGACGTTGGCGGACGTTATTGGCGGGGATGAACAAGCGACCATTCGGGTGGAGAGCATCCAGAAGCTGGGAAGGCACACCTGCGAGGTGGAGTTCAATCCGTCGCTGGTAATTGTTGACGAGGCACATCATGCGCTGGCAAAGACTTACCAGGCGTTGTGGAAACGCTGGCCGAAGGCACGGTTCCTGGGGCTGACTGCCACTCCGTGCAGGCTGAACGGGTCGGCATTTACCGATTTGTTCGATGTGCTGTTGCAGTCGTGGAGCATTCAGGAGTTCATCGACAAGGGATATTTGTCGGACTTTGAATATGTGTCGGCACGGCCTGACAGCACCATGATGCGGCGGGTAAATCGCCTCCAGAAACGGGGTGCAGACGGAGACTACCAGACAAAGGAAATGGCCACAGTGCTGGATGTGCCCGAAAGCATCGCACATCTGTACGACACGTACCGGACCTTTGCCCGTGGACGCAAGGGCATTGTCTATGCCATTGACCGTAGGCACGCAGGACACATTGCGATGTACTATCAGGAGAAAGGTGTGAAGTGTTGCGTCATAGAGAGTCAGACACCCGCCAGGGAGCGGAAGCAAATGGTGGAGGATTACCGTGCGGGACGACTGGATGTGCTGGTGAATGTGGACATCTTCTCCGAAGGTTTCGACTGCCCCGAAGTGGAGTTCATCCAATTGGCACGCCCCACCCTGTCGTTGGCCAAATACTTGCAGCAAGTAGGGCGTGGAATGCGTGTTTCTGAGGGGAAGCCTCATGTGCTGATTCTCGACAATGTGGGACTTTACCAGACCTTTGGGCTGCCTACGGACGAAAGGGACTGGCGGCAAATGTTCTACGGCAAGTTGGCTGGAAAGGGCGCCGAGACAAAGGTGACACGCTGCATCGTGGCGGACGGCGGGCAGCAGGAAAAGGAACTGGTGAATCTGGAAATGGTCTATATCAAGAGCAGCGGCCAACGCAGAACAGGGCTGGAGGTTTTCCTGCAAGACGGACACTACGGCGTGATGCGGAACGGACGAGTCACCTGCCCTGCCCGTTTCAAGCAGATTGACCGGCTGGAGAAACGGAGCGGCTTCTTTGCCCTGGCCATCTACACGGTGGGCACAGGAGGTGTGCTGACCACGGTGATAGACAACAAGGGGAAAGACATGCACGTCAAGCTGCCGGGAATTGTCTCGTGGGAAAACGGATATTTCTGTGGCGTGTATGCTGGGGGCACGGGCGAATACGTGAACTGCTGGGACCCCGTGGGCAATTCATACTACTATGGTTTCTACCCAGAGTTTCGCACTGTGGCTGGGGTAGAAGTTGCATACGCCACGGAGCATCATTCCGACCTGACCTACTGCAACAAGCTGCGCTTCAGCACGGGCAAGGTCAGTCCGCGTTTCGACCTCTGGGAGATGTTCTACAATCGCTGGATCATTATAGCAAGGGACTATCTGGTCATCAAGAACGACCACAACCATTCCTACAGGATATGCGGGTACTTGGATGACAGCATCTTGGTGCAGGATGAAGACAAGTACGGCTACCAGCAGTTTTTCAAGAACGGCAGGAAGGGAATCTTCTTCACACGAATGCCGGCAGAAGCTACCCAGGTGTTCATACCGAACCGCTTGGGGCTGCAACGGGTAGAGGCGTAAAACCGCACAACCGCAACAAAAAAACGCACATTCCTCAACTTGAAGGAATGTGCGTTTTTTTGTTGCTACTTCTCGAAGGTTATCTTCACCACAGCTTCTGACTTCGTCATTGCGCCTCTCATAAATTCTTTTCTATAGGCTTGTGCCTCTTCATAGGCATGGTTTTGATGAGGTGTTTCTTGTTCTGTAACTTTTGCGGGTAATTGTAAGAAAAAAAGGCTGGAAAGTTTTGCCGTTTCGTCAAAACATTCTAACTTTGCACCCGAATTTAGGAAAGTTGCCGGAGTGGTCGAACGGGGCGGACTCGAAATCCGCTATACGGCTTGCTGTATCGGGGGTTCGAATCCCTCACTTTCCGCAGCGAAGCAAGGAAAGCTGTAGGGATGAGAACCAATGGGTTCGTTATCGCGGAGCGCTTTCGTAAGAAAGAATCCCTCACTTTCCGCAGCGGAGCAAGGAAAGTCGGCATTTGTGCAGTTTCTTTTTATACATTACACATTGTTTGTGCAAATCAAGACTTTCTTTATGAAATGTCCTAAATATATTCAGACTCTGAAGGATGCCTTGAAAGACATCCTCATTCGTCTTGATGATAAATTGGGTGGACAAAGCAGCACGCAAACACACGCAGGGTATTGGAGCCGTGGCGCGGAATCGACAGGCAAACCTCATTGACAAATTTCTTTTTGTGGCAGTTTTCTTGTCTGTTCCGTGAAAAATCTTTACCTTTGCGGCAATTTTATAATACTTAAACAATAACCTAATAATCTTTCTTATGAAGAAATCTTTATTCTTTTTGGCTGCTATGGCGGCCTGGGCGGGTGTCTTTGCTGACGAATGGGTGCAGCCCACGTTCAGCGGAACATACCAGTCTCTGACGGTTGGTGACACAGTGTACATTTACAATCCGGAAGCCAAGCTGTTTTTGACAGAGGGCAACGACTATGGTACCCACGCTACGGTTGGTGCACAGGGTTTGCGTTTTGTCATCCAGCAGAATGTGCAGGACGATTGGGATGGCAAGACTTATTGCATTTATGACGAGTCGGTGAAGAAGGCTGGCTGGTATAAGATGTTTATCGAAACCAGTGGCAACGTCTATGTGGACAATGCAAATCAGGCTGATACGCTGTGGCAATTTGTTAGCATGGGTGACAATGTCTATCACATCATCGGTGCAGATGGAAATCCCAATTGGCCTGGTTCGGGTGACATGGAAGGCTATATGCTGGGTCGCTACACAGGCTATGTGAATGGCCAAAACAGTGAGCAGACTGGTACAGGCGTTATCTATGACGATGCCAGCGAGGATGCATACGCTGCGGGCACATTCCAGACCAGCTGGGCTTTTGTGAGCCAGGCAGACTATACTGCTTACGGTTTGCAGGTGCAGACCTACGAAGCAGCCCTCCGTCTGGGTAAGCAGATTGCTGACGCTGAGGCAATGGGCGTGACTGGGCTTGACGAAGAAAAGGCCGTGTATGCTAACACTAACAGTACGTTGGAGGAAATCAGCGAGGCTGCGGCTTCAACAGAGAAGAAAGTGCTGGCTTACTATGAAATCAGTGTAACACCAGAGACACCCGTTAATATCCTCACAGACGATTGCAGCAGTGTGGAAGGTTGGGTGAATGGCGCAGGTGCCCAGACTTTGAATACAGGCACATGGGCTGGTGACAACTGGGAAGGCTTTGTAAATGGCGATACGTATGTGAACATCTGGGATGGCAGTCTTAGCGGTGCAATCTATCGTGAATGTGAGGGACTGCCCAACGGTATCTACGTGGTGACTATCAGCGCACAGGCTCAGAGTGCTCCAGGTGCAGTCTTTGCCAACGAGAACCGCAAGGCTGTTCCTGCCGATAATTGTGGACACATTTATAAGATTACCACCGAGGTGACTGACGGAAACTTGCAGTTTGGCTATGTGCAGGACGAAGCTGCTACCAACTGGGTAACGCTTGACAATGTTTCGGTTGACTACTATGGTTGTGGTACAGAGGCTTACCGTTTCTGGCTCAAGGGACTGCTGGAAAGTGCGCCTTCGTTTGATGACGTGACGGTGATGGATTCACTCATCACGGAGTATGACGATGTGCTGGCTTCGGTGCAGACAGCCGAGACAAAGGAGGAAATCCTGGCCATCATTCCTGCCTACGAATCCATTCTGAACGAAATCAATATCAACTTGACGGCTTATCAGAAGCTGATTGATGCTTGCAACACGGCTGAAGACATGGGCAATGCAGAGGGCATCAATGAGTATTATGGTGCATTGCTCAGTGATTATGTGGGCGATGTGGCAGACCCCATCATCGACGACGCTGTTGCTGGCACAGACGCTGTGAACGAAGCAACATCCAACTTGCAGGTTCTCATCGACGAAGCACAGAACTACATCTGGAAGTACCAGCAACTGGCCAGCGAAGTGGCTGTGGCTGACTCCCTGTATGAGCAGTATAAAGACTCTTGCTCGCTGGAAGCATCTGAAGCATTCCTTGCGTGGCGAGAAGCGTATGAAGACATGGACTTCTCGCAGGCTACACTTAGCCAGGTGAAAGGCTTGCTCGACGAACTGTATAACCTTGAGTTTAACCTGACGAAGCCTGTGGATCCAGCCAGTGAAGAGAATCCTGTTGATTACACAGCCAAGATTCAGTACCCCTCATTCGATGGTGGCGCAACAGGCTGGGTTAACGACGGCTGGAGCACTTGTGGCACGAATGATTGGAACAGCTTTGCTGACGGCGTTGTGCTCGACAAGCTTTACCTCAACCTTTGGAACAACGGAAATGCACGTGTTTATCAGACTCTCACCAACTTGCCTGCTGGTAAATACACCATGCAGATAGGTGCATTTGCCGATGCAGAAGGCTTCCAGGTTTATGCTGGCGAAGATTTCCTGGACGTGAAGGTTGGCCAAAACGAAAATGGTGCAGCTTCTATCTACAGCAATGCTTCAGAAGAGCCTGAGGCACTTGGTGAGGGAATTTGGTATGGCAATCTCTACCAGATTAACACCATCGTCGGCGAAGACGGCACTCTGGAACTGGGTGCCCGCAATGTTGGCGGCGGCGAAGTGTGGGCCATGATTGACAATGTGAAATTGTTCTATAAAGGAGAAGCTGCGGCTGAAGTCAAGCTGAGCGACATCACTGCTTTGATTGACCTCTACCTCACACCAGACAGCGGTATTCAGCTGAACGAAATAACAGAACTGATTGACAAGTATCTTGCACAGTAAGTAAAAAAGTTACTTTTCATCACATTTTTAAGGGAAAAGGGCAAAATAAATTCGTTTGTTTTGCCCTTTTCTGTATTTTTATGTACCTTTGTCGCCAACTTTAACTGACACTATTATTATTATTTCTTAACCCATTCAACATTATGAAGAAGATTTTCTTAAGCATTCTTCTTGCCTGTGCAGCGACGACTGGGTTCGCCCAGCGTTTCACAGACAAGATTGATCGTGGACTCGTGGCTGTGCCTAGCGGCGGAGGTAACTTCGTGAGCTGGCATGTGTTTGGCGAAGAGTACTACGATGTGACTTACAACCTGTATTGCAACGGTTCGCTGATTGCGCAGAACCTGAAGAACTCCAGCTACACCCACGCTTCGGGCAATGCCAACAGTCAGTATCAGGTGGCAGCCGTGGTGCGCGGCGTGGAGCAGGACAAGTGTGATGCTGTGAAGCGTTGGGAAAACGGAATGCTGAAAATTCCTGTAGCCCCTCCTACCGACCGTGACGGCAACGACGTGAGCAGCCACTACACGTTGAATGATGTCTCCATCGGCGACCTCGACGGTGACGGCATTGTGGAGTTTATTGTCAAGCGCAAGTGTGACGCAGTGACAGACTTGACCAACAAGAAGATGTTCCACCAGCTGGACTGCTACGACCACAAGGGCAACCGCTTGTGGTGGATAGACCTGGGGCCCAACATGCTGGCCGGTGCCGACGAGCAGTGGGATTGTGTCTGCTACGACTGGGACCGGGACGGCAAGGCCGAGGTCTTGCTGCGCATTCAGGACAATGCTTACATCCACTATGCCGATGGCTCGACGCAGCTGATTGGCTCGGCCAATGTCGATACCCGTTGGAGCGGCATTGAATATACTTCTAGCGGCAACGAGTACCTGCTTTATCTGGAGGGTGCAACAGGCAAGCCTTACGAGATTGGTCCTGCCAGTCATCCGCTCTGGATGGACTATCCGCTAACTCGTGAGTCGGATAGCTGGTGGGGTAGTGGCATTGTGGGCCACCGCTCAACGAAGCACTACTGGGGCGCGCCGTTCTTGGATGGCAGGAAGGCCAGCATCTTCCTGGGACGTGGTTGCTACACGAACCATAAGTTCATTGCGCTGGATGTTGACCCCGACACACACCAGCTCTCGCAGCGTTGGTATTGGCAGACGGACAACAGCGCCAGTCCTTGGTGGGGAAACGGCTACCACAACTTTGCCATTGGCGATGTCGATTGGGACGGACGCGACGAAATTATCTTTGGCTCGATGGTCATTGACGACAACGGTCTGGGTCTGAGCACCACAGCATACGGCCATGGCGATGCCCAGCACTGTTCTGATTTTGACCCCTACCGCAAGTATGAGGAGCAGTTTGCCTGTCTGGAGGAAGGGCGTGGCAACTTTGGTTGCAACTATCGCAATGCCGCTACGGGTCAAATCTATGTGAAGCATGATGCTGGCGGCGATGACGGACGTGCCCTGATGGGCAACTTCACCAACGCCTATCCTGGCAGTGTGGGTCGCAGTGTTTCTTCGGGCTGGATTAGCTCGGTGGCCGACAAGTTTGTGGCAGAGCTGAATGGTGATGCCTTCATCAGCTGGGGCGACTTGAACCAGCGTATCTATTGGGACGGCGACTTGCTGGACGAATATTTCGATAGCCCAGGCACCGAAGGCTACGGTGCCATCTATAAGCCGGCAGGTGCAGGCCGCTGGAACTTCACCGAATCGAAGTGCAACAACTGGTCGAAGAACAACCCCGGCGGCATTGCCGACATCTTTGGCGACTGGCGCGAGGAACTCATCATGCGCAGCGGTGACAATACGGCCATCCTGGTCTATACCACATCGATTCCCACAACTTATCGCATTCCTACACTCTGGCACGACCACCAGTATCGCAACGCTATGGTATGGCAGTCGATGGGCTACAATCAGCCGCCTCACAAGTCTTACTTCCTTGGTGAACTGGAGGGCATCACCGTGGCTCCGCCACCATACACCATGACTGACCGCACGGAAATCGGTGACGGCGGAACCATTACCACGACGGACGAGCACTTGCTCATCTGTGAGACCAACGACACCCACATTTCTATTCAGGACGGTGCGAGTCCCTACATGGTGACATTCAATGTGCCTTCATGGGTGCAGGGCACAGCTCAGGGCAATACGACCGTGAAGAATACTCCCATTACTTACGATTATTATACTTGTACCGTCACTGGCGGTGCACTCACAGGCGGTACTCGTCTTGTGAAGCAGGGCGACGGCATCCTTACGCTCCCCGCTGCCGACATGACCTATACGGGCGAAACCAACATTTGGGCAGGAACGGTAAACTTCAATGGTTCGGTTCCCAATTCTCCTGTTTGGATTAACCGCTTCGGTGAACTTAATTCCTGTGCAAAAGTAGCTACCTTCAAGAGCATCAAGGCTGATTACGGCTCTGTGATTCGTCCTGGTGGCGCAGACTCTATTGGCACCATCCTTGTGGATTCTATCTACTACATGGGCTTCGGTAGCCGCCTGACACTCGACCTCTATTCCGACAGTCTGAAATCCGACATGCTGAGCACGCTGATTCTGCGTATCGAAAAGAAGAGCTGGAATTACGGCCCCAAGTACCTGACTCCTGTTATTGAAGTTGTGGAACATACAGCTGACAGTGCCGCCACGCTGGAACCAGGTCGCTACCTCGTTGCACATGCCGATTCGCTCGTTGGTTCTTTGGCCAACATCAAGATTGAAGGCGTGACGAGTCACAAGGCTGGTCTGGAGCGCGACGAAAAGGGTGACATTTATCTGGTGCTCGGCTCTGTTCGTGGTGCCAGCGAAATTGTCTGGACTGGCAATGCCTCTACCGTCTGGGACTATGCCACAACCGAGAACTTCTATGTCATGGGCGATGCTGAACAGACACCCGACATCTTCGTTGAGGGCGACATCGTGAACTTCACCGACAGTGCCAAGAGTTTCAATGTCACACTGAAGGCCGCCAACGAGTTCCCTGCTGATACTATCCGTTTCGACAACACCAAGGCTTACACGCTGAGTGGCACAGGTGTCATCACAAAGGGTGCCTTTGTCAAGGAGAACACGGGTACGGTGACCATGGCTGGCGACAACACTTACACGGGCGGAAACTTCCTGCGCGGCGGTGTCGTGAAGGTCAGCAGCCTTTCCAGCAGCACACAGGCATACGGCAATCTGGGTGGCCTGACTACCGCCTCTACCAAGTTCGTGATGGAGAACGGTGCCGAACTTCAGACCTCTGGCACAGTCAAGATGGGTTCACCCATGCGTATGCAGAGCGAAGAAGGCGGTGTCATCAACAATGGCGGCCTTTTCACCATGGAGAAACTCATTGCTGGTACGAAGCTCACCAAGAAGGGTGGCGGAAAGCTTGACATGCAAGGTTCCCTCAGTGTGACATCCCTCACGGTAGCAGGCGGCACATTCCAGTACAATACAGCCAGTTATTCTCGCACAACCACACTGCAAGGCTCAGGTGTCTTGACAGGTACAGGTTTCTTGACAACCCCAATCAATGTAGAAAAGGGTGCCAAGGCGTCGCTCTACACCGTGAACCGTGCAACTTCTACTAACCGTATCACCGGCGAGGGACAAATCACCATCTATTGTGCCACAGAGAAGGGCGGCAGCGGTAATAATGTTTACTATGCCACACGTTCTCCGATGCAGCTCAACCTCACAGCCTTTGAGGGCACACTCGTCATTGGTGCTACCAACAACGAGTCTGCTGAAAACGGGGCTACAGGCCGTGTCTTTACACTCGACATTGCCACAGGTGCACCCAAGGCCACGTTCAACATTCCCGAAAACTTCATCCTGCTGAACACAGCCCGCACTTACCGCATCGGACAAGTGACCGGCAAGGGAGCACTGGGCGGCAACTGCTCGTTCTCCAACAATGGCGGTCCTTCGGGTGTCAACACATGGCAAGTTGGTAACGAAGGCGACTTCACCTTCGATGGCATTGTCAGCAGCAACGCCAAGTTCGTCAAGATGGGTGAAGGCAAGATGACAGCCTCTGGCAAATGGACAACATCTGGCACCGTCACCGTGAGCGAAGGCGAACTCTTCTTGAAATCGGGTGCAACCCTCGGCACAGGTGCTGTCACCGTGGCCAAGGGTGCCATCTTCTCCGGCACATCGGCTGCCACCAACTCTTCTGCCAACAAAGCCCCGATGACCAACAGTTCTTACACCGTGAACGGCACACTCCACAGCGGAAACAGCCTCACAGCATCCAGTGGCTACTGGAACTTCGGCGGCAAAGACCTGACCTTCAACGATGGTGCCTGTCTCCTGGTAGGTCTCAATAAGTGTGCTACAGCTACCAATCCTGGATGTACCACCATCTACAACATTGGCACACTCACCATGAAGGACGGTGTCACCATTTCGGCTTATCTGGGCAGCAGCACATACGTTCCCACAACGGACGAGGCTGTGCCCGACTCATTCCGCATCTTCCATACCTTCACAACGGCAGAAATCGGCAACGTCAGGTTCGATTTGCCCGAACTGCCACGTGGCAACTACTGGGACACCAGCCGCATCAACGAAGGTCTGCTCTTTATTTATTACAAATACACGCCGCTGCCAGGCGACATCGATGGCGACGACAAACTGACTATCGAGGACATCACCGCACTCATCTCCTTTTATCTGGGTGGAGGACAGGTTGACATGACTCGCTGCGACCTCGACCACGACCAGCAGTTCACCATCGAAGACATCACCACACTCATCGAGATGTATCTGGCTACAGACACTTCAGAGAAAGAACAATAGCGGATACACACACGCATCTACCGAAAAAGGAGGCTTGGAACTCGCGGTTCCAAGCCTCCTTTTTCGGTAGATTTAGTGAATATTGCGATTATGAAATTTCGATGTTGCGAGTGACCTTGGCCTCTTCCTTCTTCAGCTTGGGCAGGACTACGGTCAGAATGCCGTGCTCCACCTTGGCCGAAATCTGTTCCTTGGCCACATCCTCAGGCAGTGTGTAAGTCTGCTGGTAGTTGGTGTAAGAGAATTCGCGGCGCAGATAGTGCTGTTTCTTGTCCTCCTCCTTGTGCTCCAGCTTGTTCTCGATGGCGATGCTGAGGTTGCCGTCGTCATTGATGTTTACTCGGCAGAACTCCTTCTTGATGCCCGGAGCAGCCACCTCCATGGTGTAAGCATTTTCATCTTCCTTCACGTTGACGGCTGGTGCGGTAGAATTGGCACGTGGCATCAAATCACTGCTAAAGAAATCATCGAATACTGTTGGGAACCAACTGTTTTTAAACATTACTGGTAACATAGTTAATACCTCCTGATTGTTATTTGTTAATGGTTTGTGATTATTTGTTTTCTTCTCTCTGCGCCTCCACTTTCGTTTCAGCGTTTGCCCCTCTATATCGCAATACATGTGCCACACCTCCAGAGCGTGCCAACTTGTCCCCTCCTGTGGACAAAATGTCCTTTTTGCGGACATTTTTTCGGTTGTGCGGTTTTTCGGTTGTACGGTTATGCGGTTATACGGTTTTTCGGTCGCTTCGCTTAACGGTTTTGCGGCTACACAACCGCCTAACCGTACAACCGTCTAACCGTACAACCGCTCAACCGCAAAAATGTTAAAACTACTGAAAGGATGACAAAAAAAATGTCCTTTATAGTGATTGTATAAGTGGAATAACGTACCTTTGTCGCATCGCTAATGTCTTCTTTGTGAAGATGTGAGTGGTCTTATATATAAGAAAGACGTTTCTTAACGTCTGTTGTGGAGATTTTTGCACTTCACAAAAGCAGACAAGAGAACAGACACCTGCGTCCTTTTTGTATATCTGTGAAAACACTCATTACTGAAACAAGCCGAATCGGTGGTGTCTATAGGCGAACAAAAATAGAAAAACAGCATGAAAAGAACTTTTCTTTTGTTCATTGTCTCTTTGATGAGTACAATGAGTATGTTTGCGCAAGACGACTTGGTGGCCACACTGAGTCATGGTTCCTCACTTAAAACCTACATGGGTGCAGATGCCTTGGCTACGGCATATACAGCTGCCGTGGCGGGCGATGTCATCACCCTTTCGCCTGGTGAGTTCAATGGTGTTACCATCGAAAAGGCCATTACCATCCGGGGAGCAGGAATGCAACAAATAGAGTCGGGTGGATACGTCTATACTCAGATTACAGGTGATATGCCGATTAACGTGCCTACGACATCATCATCTTCTTCTGCTGTCGTTACAATAGAGGGTGTTCAGGTGCTTGGCCGCGTTGACATCGACGGTGACAATCTGGCTCCAGTCAAGTTGCTCAAGAGCCGTTTCCAGAACACTGTTATGGGCAAGGGTGTTAGTTTGAATGCTTATTCCTGTATCTTTGACAACGGGTTAGATGCCAATAATGAAGAAAACACAATCTTTAATTGCTTGAATTGCGTGATTAGGGGTGCATATTTTCGAGGCATTAGCGGGTCGTACAATGCCATAGCCAGGGTTGTAGCGACGAATTGTATTGTTTGTCTTAACTGTGACGTACCCAATAGTAATTTTACGAATTGTATCATAGTATCTAGTGACTGGCCTCTTAACCAGACCTGTTCCGCTCAGAATTGCATTGGTATTAATAGTAATCGCTATGGTAATGTAGACGTGTTCGCAAATGTTGACGGCTCGTCGAATGTTATGATTGAAGGTGCTGAGATAGATGCTTTTACCAAGGTCTTCAAGACATTAACAACGACGTACTATTCTTTCAAATTCAATGAAACTTTTGAACTCACTCCAACTGCCGCCGCCGCATATCTTGGCGATGATGGCAAGCAGGTGGGCATCTATGGAGGTGTAACCCCCTTTGACCCAGCACCCACGAACCCTCAAATCAAGAAGCTTGCCGTGAGCAGCACCGCAGAAGGCGACAAACTGAAAGTGAAAATCGATGTGAAATAACGAAACACCCGTAAACTTATGCGAAGGACAATCGTATTATTCATGTTGTCAATGCTCATCTATGTGGGGTGGGGACAGTCCTACCGCTACCGCTATTGGATTGACAACAACGTAAGCGGCGCGGTGAGTGGCAGTGCCACAGGCGAGACGCAGTTCGACGTGAGTCTCTCCTCGCTGGCTGCTGGCTTCCATACCCTCCACCTACAGGCACAAAACGCTGCTGGTGTGTGGAGCAGTGTGCGCTCCCGCTATTTTTTGAAGGCGAACCAGGCTTCAGTGGCCAGCACAGCCCGCTACTGGTTCGACAACGACCTGACGACCCTCCACAGTGGGGTAGCTCCAAGCGGACTTATTGACTTGGATATTTCCCGCCTGGCTGTGGGCTTCCACACGGTACACTACCAGACATTCGACGAGCAGGGAACACCTTCTGCCGTGCGCACCCGCTACTTCATGGTCAATCAGATACAGGTTGGCACACTTTCAGCCAAAATTTGGTTCGACAGCGACGAAGCTGCCGCAGGAACTTACGAGTTGACTGAAGAGAACATCGTGCTGGATATTTCAGCACTGGAGGTAGGGATGCACGAAGTGCACGTAGCCCTCTATGATGCTGGGGGCAACTTCCTCGTGGCGGGCAGTTCGGCTTTTGAAAAGCCCATCCCCATGACGACTATCACGCTCAGCTCGGCTGGTTTGGGCACCTTCTGCTGGGATGTGGATTTGGACTTTAGCGAGACAGACGACGTGAAAGCTTATATTGCTACAGGCTACAACAGCAAGACGGGCGAAGTGACCTTGGGACGTGTGAAGGATGTCCCTGCTGGCACAGGCGTTCTTCTGCTTGGCAACGAAGGTGACTATCAGGTGCCACAGCGTCCATCCTATTCTTACTTAATGAATATGTTCGTGGGCGTGAACGCTCCGACAGCCATCCGTGGCTATGCCGACGGCTATGCCAACTACATCTTGCAGACAGGTCAATATGGCATTGGTTTCTACCAGAACAACTACACGGTAGATGCCGGTACTGCTTACCTGCACGTGCCCAGCACACAGGCTGGCGCCAAGCAGCGCATCCGCATAGTCTTTGACGAGGATGTCATCAGCAACTTCGGTCGTGGGCGCATCATGCTCAGCAACATCACATCACTCATCGACACTTATCTTGGTGAGAATGGCCTTCCAAGGAGTGTGGCCGACGTAGATGCCGATGGTGAAATCACCATTGAAGACATCACCCGCCTCATCAAGATGTATCTCGAATCGGAAGGGGAGTGATTAGCAATTCACAATTAGACAATTCACAATTCACAATTTGAGTATGAAAACTTCGGCAGACACAAAAAGCCGTACATACTCAAATTGTGAATTGTCTAATTGTGAATTATGAATTGTGAATTGTCTTTTCCAACTGATGGATAATATCTATAACGGTGGAAAGTGACCTTCGTGCATTCCACACGAATGCAAT
This sequence comes from Bacteroidaceae bacterium, assembly GCA_017453465.1. GTDB lineage: Bacteria > Bacteroidota > Bacteroidia > Bacteroidales > Bacteroidaceae > Minthosoma. Next base: position 13,629 of record JAFTEV010000043.1, read on the forward strand.
TTGTAGCGTATTGACATCTTTGATGGAAAAGATTATTCAGTTCTTTATTATTTCCACTTGTTTGCTACCATAGTTCTCAAACGTATAGTCCAGGACTTCTTGCAGACTATACGTTGCAGCCTTAGACCAAAGAATTTCCATATTGGTAGTGGTTGAGCATTTCTTTAACTTCTTGGTGGCTATAGACTCTTCCGGCAGCAAAATCAGCTTCGCTTTTAGCCAATATACTCCGAAGTTGGCTTAGTTCTTCTTCGTCAAGCTGTATGTTTTGCGTGTTGCCACGGCTTCTGTGGCTATTTGTTGAATAAGCTGCAATGGGTTCAGAGGCCATTGATGACGGCTCTCTGTTTTCTGGATGACATGTCATAATGATGTGTGTTTACTGCTTTATTCCATGTTGAATGTCACCGCTACATTGACGGCCTTGTTCTTCAGGCGGTACTGCATGGTGACGGTGTGGGTGTCGTAGTACCAGCAGTTGTCGGGGTGGCAGCCGAAGGACCAGCTGTAGAGGCTGTTGGCCTCGATGAAGACGTGGCCCTGTGCCCATGCAGCCGTGTTGCCGTTTTCGTCGAACCACGCCCCGTAGGTGCCGGCAGCCGTGTTGTTGCCCTCCGAACCGTCGGCGTTGAGGGGCACAAGGTCGGTAGGCGCACCACCGAGGATGGCTGAAATCTCGTTGCGGTTCAGGGTGATTTGGCTCGACTGATGGTAGCCGCCATTGTACGAAACGGCTTGCGTCTTGTTGATGGTGGCCAGCACCTTCACTTCAGTGTCAATGATTTCGTCATCACCAGCGGGATAGCCAGCAATGATGTCGTCGAGATACGCCTTTCGGTTCTTGAGCCAGTTCTTCATCTTCTGGATTTCCTCTTGTGTCTTGAAGACGGTCGTGGTCTGCGGTCCCCACCAGCCGCCCGATGTGCTCGTCATGGGCCAAACCTTGATGTCGCGCTCGTAAGCCCCCTCGTTCTGCAGAGCGTCAGCATATTTCTGGACTTCACTCCACACAGCCACTAAGATGGAGTCGCTCAGTGCGGCCCACGTCTCCTTGTAACGCTTCACGAAGTCGGCATTGCCGAAGAGGTCGCGCCAGAACTTGCTGATGTTGTAGGCAGCACCAGTTCCCTTCACGGGGTCAGTGCCGTAGATGAGTTCCCTGTAGTCCGTGAAGAAGGTGTGGCCCGTTGTCATGTCGCTCCAGTCGAAGTCGAAGCCTGCGTCCCAGTCCCACACGGGGCCGAAAGTGTATTTTCCGCCTGGGGCTTTAAACATATAGAGGCTGCGCGGCGCGTCGATTTCCACATTATATAAATACTCGTGCAGCTGCAGGATGCCAATGAACGAAGCCACGTCCATCAGCGAATCGGCCAGCGCATAGTTGTGCGACTTGATGGCGGCTTCCACCCTGCCGAAGTCCTCCTTGATGCTGTCCAGCTGCTCCGTGGTCAGGTCTTCGGGCGACTTCACACACATGGGTAGGTTATACACCTTCGACCAGAAGTTGTCACCGTCGTAGGGCGAGAGTGAAGGCCCGTCGTCCTGGTCGAAACTCATCAGCAGGCTGCCAACTTCAGGGATGTCGATGCGGTTCTTCTTAATTTCAATCTTCTCGGTCAACTGGTAGAGTCCGATGTACTCCTGGTTCAGGAACACCTCCACGTAGCGGCTGTGGTTGGTGTAGGGCATATCCATCCGGCGAGCCGTCTCGAAGGCCACGGTGTTCATCAGGTCGGTCACGTCGCGGTAGTTAGCCAGCAGGTTCCAGTTCTTCGCCTTGTCCAGTCCGAGCAGCTTCGACTTGCTGTCCAGCTTAAACTTGTACGGCTTCTTGTCGTACCACTCCCAGCTGGAGTTGCCGCGTCCGCGAATGACTCCCGTGCCGTTGTAGTTCGAGTATTCTCCGCGTCCGTCGATGGCGATGTGGCACCGCAGCCACACCTCCTTCTCCACGATGTTCTCCTCACCCTCCGTTGTGATGTGCATGACGAAGGGGCGGTAGTGGTTGTGTCCCTTTTCTGCGTCGGACAGGGCTGGTGCAAAGTCGATGCTGTCAATGTCTGCAAGGCTGTAAGGCATGGTGAACTCCGTGTCGGTGTCCTTGCCGATGGCAGCATTGATGATGTTCTTGTTGTTGTCAAACTGCACTTCCGTGCCTTCCACCACACCGATGGGCAGTTTCCAGTCCACGCCCTCGTAGTGATGGTGGATTTGCATCCACTCCTGAGCTGTGGCCATGCTTGCCGTGCAGCTCAGTGCCAAAGCAATGAGATAGTTTTTCATTTTTTGTTAGTTAGGCTTTTATGGCGCAAAAGTACGGCTTTTCTTCGACCCAAGCAAATAGTTCCTTTGATTTAACGCAGTTTTTTCCGTCCAGAGCAAATAAAGGCGCAGCAAACCAATGTCTGCTGCGCCCGTCGTGTTCGTGTTTTATTTTGTGTTTTTTTTACGGTTTTGCGGTCGCTTCGCTTAACGGTTTTGTGGTTTTACGGTAATACAACCGCATAACCGTATAACCGCACAACCGAGAAATTATACAATTCCCTGTGCCATCATAGCCTTGGCAACCTTCATGAAGCCTGCAACGTTGGCGCCCTTCACGTAGTTGACATAGCCATCGGCCTCTGTGCCGTACTTCACACAGTTCTCGTGGATGTTCTCCATGATCCAGAGCAGCTTGGCATCTACCTCTTCTGCGCTCCAGCTCAGACGCTCTGAGTTCTGGCTCATTTCGAGGCCCGATACCGATACACCGCCGGCGTTGCTGGCCTTGCCTGGAGAGTAGAGAATCTTGGCTTCCTGGAACACGCGGATAGCACCTGGAGTAGAAGGCATGTTGGCACCCTCAGCCACAGCAATCACGCCGTTGGCAACGAGAGCCTTGGCAGCCTCTTCGTTCAGTTCGTTCTGCGTAGCGCATGGCAGGGCGATGTCGGCCTTCTCGAACCAAGGCTTTGCGTCGGCCACATACTTGGCAGTGGGGTACTTATCTACATATTCCTTGATGCGACCACGGTAAACGTTCTTCAGCTCCATGATGTAGTCGAGCTTCTCGCGTGTGATGCCGTCTGGGTCATAGATGTAACCGTTAGAGTCTGACATGGTCATTGGGATGCCACCGAGCTGCAACACCTTCTCGGCTGCATACTGAGCCACGTTGCCTGCACCGGAGATGAGCACCTTCTTGCCTTCCACGGTCTGACCCTTGGTCTTCAGCATGGCGCGGAGGAAATAGACTGTGCCGTAGCCTGTAGCTTCGGGACGGATGAGCGAACCGCCGAACTCGATGCCCTTGCCGGTGAGCACACCGCTGTACTCGCGAGTGAGCTTCTTGTACATGCCGAACATGTAGCCTACTTCGCGGCCACCTACGCCAATGTCGCCTGCGGGCACGTCAACGTCGGGTCCGATGTGGCGAGTGAGTTCCAGCATGAAAGCCTGGCAGAAACGCATTACCTCAGCGTTGCTCTTGCCACGTGGAGAGAAGTCTGAGCCGCCCTTGCCGCCACCCATTGGCAGTGTGGTGAGCGAGTTCTTGAAGGTCTGCTCGAAGGCGAGGAACTTCAGGATGCCCAGGTTCACAGAGCTGTGGAAACGGATACCGCCCTTGTACGGGCCAATGGCGTTGTTGTGCTGAATGCGGTAGCCCATGTTCGTCTGAATCTGTCCCTTGTCGTCCATCCAAGTGACGCGGAACTGATACACGCGGTCTGGAATGCAGAGACGCTCGATGAGGTTCACCTTGTCGAACTCTGGGTGCTTGTTGTACTCTTCCTCGATGGTTCCGAGAACTTCTTCTACTGCCTGATGATACTCTGGCTCGTTAGGAAAACGGCGCTTCAGGTCTTCTAATACTTTTTTTGCGTCCATGTGTTGAAACGTTTGTTTAAGTGTTTTGTTTCTATTATTTATTAAATATGTATAGGTCTTTTGGGCGGATTTTCGGGTGAAAGTTTCAGCCCGGCTGGGGACTGTCGTTCCTGAAATCCGCTGCAAAGTTATGGATTTCTTCTAAAACTCACAAGCAAAAGTGTAAAAAAAATAGCAAAACACTGCAAAAAGTTGCTTTTTTATACAAAATTCTACTTTTCTTTGACTTTTTTCTTGCTTTTCTTTGCTTTTTAAACAATTTGACAAGAATCAAATTTCTGCTTGTTTGCGGTAACACACCGCGTGCGACAGGGCTTTGATTCCGCGCAGCGGGCACATCAACTCCACACCGCCGGGAGTGAACTTCCCCGCTATTCCCTATGCACTGGAATCTCAGCCCCGCTTCAAGCAGAAACCGCCCTTAGTGCACACTAAACGCAGCGAGATAGGCAATAAAACTAAGAATCATTGTTTGATTCTTGTAAATCATTGTTTGATTCTTAAGAATCATTGTGCGATTCTTAAGAATCAAACAATGATTTATAGAATAATTGCCTATCTCGTTGCGTTTGCTGTGTAGTCTGACTGGTTTGGTGGGCTGATGTGGCGGAAGCGGCGGCGCAGTGTGGGCGGGGTGAGACTAAAGTCTCAGCGGAATTGCAGTTCAGCCTTGGCAGATTTTGACGTATTTTTACTTAAAATGGCCTTTTTGTTGTCAAAAAGTCGGTTTTCTTTTGCTCGGTTGTGAATATTTGTTGTTTTTTGACTAACTTTGCAGGTCAAAATGGAATTTTGCCGATGAAAAGAAATCTACTCTTCGGTTCGCTGCTGTTGCTGTCCCTGTGGGCCAGTGGGCAGTCTGCGGACAAAAAGCCCCAATATGTGGAGGCGGACACGATAGAACTGGACAATGTCATTGTGACGGGCTATCAGAAGATAGACAAGCGTTACACCACCAGCTCGGTGACGACCATCAAGATGGAGGAGCTGCAGTTGCCTGGCTTCAGCAGCATTGACCAGATGATGGAGGGAAAGATTCCCGACCTGGTGCTCTCGACGAACTCCGGCGAAATCATGGCCACGCCGAGGCTGCGCATCCGTGGAACCTCGACGCTGATAGGAAACCGCGAGCCGCTGTGGGTGCTGGACGGCATTGTGCTGACCGACCCTATCGACCTCTCGCCCGACGTATTGAACGACCCTGACTACGTGAACCGTGTGGGCAATGCCATCAGTGGCATCAACCCGCAGGACATCCTCCGCATCGACGTGCTGAAGGACGCTGCTGCCACGGCACTGTATGGCACACGCGCTGCCAACGGCGTGATTGTCATCACGACCAAGAGCGGACGTGTGGGCAAGCCTATCATTTCGTACAGCGCAAACTTTACGGCTCGCCGCCGCCCCCACTACACGGACGGGAAGATTAACCTGATGGACTCTGGCGAGCGCATTCAGTTCTCGCAGTTCCTGGTTGACCAGCACTACCTCTATCCAAGCGGAATGCCGCTTGTGGGCTATGAGTATGCGCTGCAAAAGCTCTATGCGGGCAACTACACACAGGAGCAGTTCGATGCGGCTGTGAACAAGATGGCGGGGCAGAACACCGACTGGTTCGACGTGCTGCTGCACAACTCCTTCTCCCACGACCATAGTGCCAGTGTCTCTGGTGGTTCCGAGTCGGTGCGCTACTATGTGTCGCTGGGCTATACGGGGCAGGACGATGTCATCAAGAACACGACCAACCGCCGCTACACGGGCATGGCGAAGGTGAACGTGAAGTTTACGCGCAAGTTTGATTTGGAGTTCAACATCAATGGTTATCAGAACGACCGCAAGTATAACGCCAGCGAAATCAATCCGACGGACTATGCCTACAACACGAGCCGTGCCATTCCTGCCTACAACGACGATGGCTCTTACTATTATTACAAGAAATTGTCGAGCCGCTCTGACTACCTGAACTACAACATCCTCAATGAGCTGGACAATTCGTTCCAGAAGCAGTCGGTGAACAACCTGATGGCCACGCTCAACCTGCACTACAAGCCGCTGTCGTGGATGCACCTGACGGGTATTCTGTCTATGAACACGTCGTCGTCGAACAGTGAGACACACTACGGCGAGAGCACCTTCCACTCCTCGTCGCTCCGTCGCTCGGAGGTGGGCGTACTGCCCGACAATGCCAGCGAAATGCCCTACGGCGGCGAGTACACCAAGCAGACCACCAGCACAAAGGGCTATACGGCCCGTGTGCAAATGGACATCAACAAGTATTTTGGCGAGAACGAGGAGCACATCATCAACTTCTCGCTGGGTGGCGAAGCCAGCAGCACGCTCTACAAGGGTTATGACCGCACGGACCGGGGCTTCTACCTGGACCGTGGCGAAACGTTTGTGGTGAACGTGCCGACCAGTTTCACTTCCTACTACACGTGGTTGTCGGGCAATGTGCCTACGATTCGCGACCAGAAGACCAATCTGCTGTCGGCCTACGCCACACTGTCGTACACCTACGACAACCTCTTCACGCTGAACGCCAACACGCGCTACGACGGCTCAAACAAGTTTGGCAGCCGCAGCAACGAGAAGATCCTGCCCATCTGGTCGGTGTCGGGCAATGCCAACATCATGAACATTGCGAAGATAGACAAGGACTGGCTGGACAACCTCCTGTTCAAGGTGAGCTACGGTGAACAGGGAAACATGCTGGACGACCAGACGCCCGTGATGGTCATCAAGAAGGGCACGATGGATGCCTATTACGGCGAAATGGTGACTACGGCGAAGTATTTTGCCAACCCCGACCTGAAGTGGGAGAAGACCCACTCGGTGAACCTGGGACTGGAGTCGAGCTTCTTCGGCGGTAGGCTGCAATTCGGCGCAGAGTTCTACCACAAGCGCACGACCGATGCCTTCATGTCGAAGACCATCAGTGACGTGAACGGCTACACCAGCTACATCGTCAACAGCGGCACGGTCATCAACAAGGGCTTCAACTTCACGCTGTCGGCTACGCCTGTGAAGCTGCGCCATTTCTACTGGATTCTGTCGGGCAACTTCTCGAAGATATACAACAAGGTGACTACCACTCCGGGTGGCGAGACCTACGAGCTGGAGGACTTCCTCGCGGGACGCGCCGTGGTGGAAGGCCAGTCGGTGGGCACTTTCTACAGCTACAAGTTTGTGGGCCTGAGCAGTGAGGACGGCGGCCCCGTCTTTGAAGACTGGGAAGACCGTCAGAACGAGCTGGTGAACCTGAACAATTACGATGCCTACACCAAGGTGCTGGTGCCGAGCGGCAAGCGTGAGGCCGACATCACGGGAAGCATCAACAACACGTTTACCTACAAGCAGTGGCGACTGGGCATTACGCTGACGTATGCCTTTGGAGCCAAGACCCGCCTGTTCCGCCTGTTCGACGGATTCACGGGAGGCTACTCCAGCGAGGCCAATGTCAGTCGCGACCTGCTGAACCGCTGGATGCGTCCGGGCGACGAAGCCTATACCGACATCCCCTCTATCATGGGCAGCGGCAACCCCAGCTACTACCAGTATGCTAACCACTGGAGCAGTGGAGGTCTGTATAAGGGTCCGGTGTTCTCAAGCAATGCGTGGACCATGTACGACTACTCGACGGCCCGCGTGGTGAGTGCCGACTATGTGAAGTTGCAAAACCTTTCGCTCACCTACGAGTTTGACAAGAAGCTGCTGCGCAAGATGCACCTGGGGCGTCTGGCACTGACACTCTCGGCCACCAACCTGCACACGTGGTGCGACAAGCGACTGCGCGGCCAGACTCCTACACAGGGCGGCTTCTCGGAGATTCAGCTGAGCGACTGCCCGGTTTACACGATGGGTATTAACGTAGAGTTTTAAGAAAGATGAAGCATACACATATTTATATATTAGGATGCCTTGCCCTGTTGCTGCAGGGCTGTGGCAAGTTTCTGGAGGAATACAGCCAGGACACCGACTATGTGCGCACCTGGAAGGACCTGGACGAACTGCTGATTGGCGACTGCTACTTGCCGGTGAAAAATTCCAACTACCTGAATCTGACCGAGAACATAGGCTCATGGCTGCATGTGCTGGCCGACGAGGTGGAGGAATGTCAATCTTCCTACTCCAGCAATGCAGGGGCAGACGGCGACCGCCGAGAGCGCACCTTTGGTTACTTTACGTGGCAGCAGAGGGTGGGGCAGAACGAGTCGTTCACCGACTACTATGCCGAGAATGAAGCATGGACTAAAATTTACTATTGCATCAATGTGGCCAACAACATCCTCTCCAGTGTGGACGATGTGCCACAGAGCAGCGAGACCGACGAGCAGGGTGCCCACAAGGTGCAGGGCGAAGCCTACTTCCTGCGTGCGTTCTACTACTTCTGGCTGGCCAACCTGTATGGCAAACCCTACAATGCAGCCACGGCTGCCACCGACCTCTGTGTGCCGCTGAAGACCAGCGACGTGGTGGAGGACAGGAAGTTCAGCCGCCAGAGCGTGGCAGAGGTGTATGCGCAGGTGCTCAGCGACCTGGACGATGCGGAGTATCATCTTACTGAGTACAAGGGCAAGAAGCCGAGCATCTACCGTGCTGACCTGACGGCTTGTCACCTCCTTCAGAGCCGTGTCTATCTGTATATGCAGAACTGGGAAAAGGCTGCTGAGTATGCCCAGAAGGTAATGAACGAGCACCCCGCACTGGTCAACCTGAACACGGCTACAGGCAAGTTCCTGGTGAAGGACAATGCCGAGAACATCTTCTCGATGGGTGGCAACGATGTGCCCAACCTGTTCAACTACGTCTATCAGTCCTACAGCGTGAGCCGCGAACTCTATGCGGCCTACACTTCGTCCGACTTGCGCAAGAGCCAGTGGTACTGGCAGCGCGGCAATTTTGTGGGTCCTGTGCGTACCAAGGTGAACTCCATGTACTTCTCCTACGACCAGACCGCTGGCGACTACTACACACGGGCCTATTCCGAGATACAGGTTCAGCAAGAAGTCTCTGGGCTGTTCCTGCTCCGTTCAGCCGAAGCCTACCTCAATTATGCCGAGGCCAAGGCTTACCTGGGACAGGAGGGTGAAGCACTGGAGGCACTCAACACGCTGCGCAAGAACCGCATCAGCACGTCGGCCAACTATCAGGTGACGGCCACAGGCTCTGCCCTCGTCAGTGCCATCCGCCGTGAACGCCGGCTGGAGCTTGCGCTGGAGGGACACCGTTGGTTTGACCTCCGTCGCTACATGGTTTGCTCGGTGCAGCCCGAAAGCATTTCCATCACGCACGAATGGACTTACTACTCCAGCCACACTTCTACCAAGATGACTGAACGCCGCCGCTTTGTGCTGGAAGAGAACGATGCCGCCTACACACTGCCCATTCCGCAGGAGGTCATCAACTTCAACACTGGCATGGAAAACAATCTGCGCCCCTGGCGTGAATACACCGTAGTACAATGAAAAGACTTTTTTACATAGCTTTGGCCTTTCTGCTCCTGGCGTTAGGCTCCTGCAAGAAAGACGAGGTTACGCCCGACTTGAAGGATGTGACCACACCGTTCCTGCCCGCCGTCTCGGACAACAGCGAGGAGGCTCAGCTGCGCCGTGACTTTTACGCTGCGCACGGCTCGTTCCTGCTCTTCAACGACACGTTGCAGCGGTATGAGACAGGGAAGGACATCAACGGCGAACAGCATTACTTCACCGAGACGCTCGACCTGACTTACGACATCGGCATGAGCACGTATTCCAACAACAAGTACAGCTACACGCTCTTGACCGACACGGAGCGCAAGCGCGAGGCTGTGCAGTATGTGGAAGAATATCTGCTCACCCACATCACGGGCAAGCTGATGCCCTATTCGTGGTTGCTGGTCGATAAGATTTCGCGTGAGTTCCTGGGTGCTGTTTCTTCGCCATACGCCGCTACGGGCCAGCGTGCCGTGGTGGTGGCGTGCAACCTGCTTCCCCGACTGACCGACGCACAGAAGGTGCAATACACACGGCAGGTAATGAACACCATCATTGCGAAACTGGCAGCCGACAACACCGAAGCCTTTGCCGACTTCTTTGCCGTGAGCGCAGCCCACTACGACGGTTCGTTTACCGACCCGAAGACCACAGCCGCCAACACCGCTATCCTGAACGAGGCTGGCTTCATCTGTCGCGGACAGAGCTTCGGCTCGGACACCAACGGACTTTACCCCAGTCAGGAACTGGACCTGAATGCATACGCACGTCAGGTGGCAGCCACAACGCCCGAAGCTTTTAACAAGAAATATGCTGACTATCCGCTTGTGCTGAAGAAGTTTGAAATCATGCGCAGGATATTATTAGATTTAGGTTACAAGGAATGAATACATTAGCCAATTACTTTTTGCGGTTGTGCGGTTGTGCGGTTATCGGGTTATGCAGTTGTATGGTCGCTTCGTGTTCGAAGGACGACAGCAGCAGCATCACGGAGCCGTCGGCCACGGGCACGTTTACGGATGAACGTGACGGAACAGTATATCACTACGTCACCATTGGTCAGCAGGACTGGATGGTGGAAAACCTGCGTTACGACCTGGGCAACCGTGACCTTTGCCGTATTTACCAGAGTGCGGATGCCGACAACGGGCAGGTTTATTCTACGGATTATCGTGAACGCTTCGGAATGCTCTATACCCATAGTGCCGCTATGCAGGCGGTGCCAGAGGGTTGGCAAGTGCCAACGGACGAAATGTGGAGCGAACTGGAGCAGAACCACGGCTACCTCTCTACGGCCTTCGGTTTGCTCTACGGCGGCTACTTCACCAAGAATACATACGCCGACGCAGCCAACGGCAACCGCTTCATGGGCAGCTGGGCCTACTTCTGGACCAGCACCAAGGACGAGAGCAAGAGTGGCGAATACTACTTTGCCCGCAAGAAGTTTTATAGCGAACAGGACATGGTGCGCCTCAGCATCGAGCCTGAAGCATACTTCCTGAGTGTGCGCGCCGTGCGGAAGCGTTAGACGATTGTACGGTTAGACGGTTATACGATTTGTTACCGCAAAACCGCTAAGCAAAGCGACCGCAAGACCGTAAAACCGAATTATAAACACAAATTGTAAAATTGTAAAATAATATGATGCTAAGACTTTTTACTTTTCTCCTTTCTCTGTGTATGCTGTCTTCTCTGTGTGCTCAGAGCCTTTTCACAGGCAAGATTGACAAGTATCTTCCTACCGACACATTATATATATATGTGCAGGGTGGAGAGAAAGAGGGCTACGACACACTGGCCATTGACAAGAAAGGCCAATTCACCTATACGACAACGGTGAAAGAAATGTCGGAAGGACTCGTTTTCACGGCAGGGCAGGACGCAGCCTTCTGTGTGTTGCTTCAGCCAGGCAAGAAAATCCATGCAGACATCCAGCTGCGCCCCTTCTCTGTGAAATTTTCGGGCGATGAGGCTGAGAAATCTACCTATGCCAATCAGTATTACCAGGCGTATTCCCGTTCCTCCATGTTGCAGGGCGACACGCTGGCTGCAAACTATCAGACCTTTGCAGCGGCCAAACGCTTCATCGACACCGAGATTGGCAAGATGGAAAAGACGCTGAAGTCCGTCAAGGACAAGACTTTTGCAGAGCAGGCACAGGCTGCACTCGACGACCAGCGCACCAACTCCTACTTCGGCTACGCCATCGGTAGCGAGAAACTGGGACGCAGTACACAGGGCGATGCTGACTTCATGGCCATTACCTCCAAGCTGAACCCCAACGACACGTTGCAGGTAGGGAAAATCTACAACTATTTGGAGTGGTACTATGCTGCCCACCCAGGGCTTTACAATCCCATGTCAGCCGAAGGCGCAAAGATTAAATATCTGGCCGAGTACAGCCAGAATCAGGATGTGCGCAACGAGGTGGCCAACATCTATCTGATGAACATCCTCTTCCTTGCCTCGTGGGGCATGGACACGGCCAGCAGCAACCTGAAAGACCTCTATGAGCAGTATTTGGCTGTATCTACCGACACGACCTACACGGCTTTCTGCAAAGAGAACCTTGCACGCATGGCTGCACAGGCACCAGGCGAAGACCCTATAGACTTCACGCTGGAGGGAGCCGACGGCCAGCAAGTCCAGTTTGCAGCCCTTATGGGTGGCGGCCATGTCACATACATTGACTTCTGGGCTACGTGGTGTGGTCCCTGCAAGGCAGAAATCCCACACCTCGACAAGCTGACTGCTGCCTATAAGGAGAAGGGTTTGCTCTACAGCAAGGACAATCCGCAGGGCAAGGTGCGCATTATCTCTATCTCCATTGATAGCGACCGCACGGCGTGGCTCAACAAGCTGGAGAAGGACAACCCGCAGTGGGAGCAATACATCGTGCCCGACCTGCAGAACTGCGCTGGGCTGACGGGCTACAACATCCAGAGCATTCCCCGCTTCATGCTCTTTGACCAGAACGGCAAGCTGTTCAAGTCGGCAGCTCCACGTCCCAGCGACATCGAAACGCCAACCCTCATTGATAGCTTAATAAAATAGTCTTGAAACGTCTCACGGCATACCTGCTGACCTTGTTTCTTGCCCTTGTTGCCATGGCACAGGGCACCGAGGCTGACAGTGCAGAAACGGCACTGCCCACCGACGTGTATGCCTACTACGTGGTCGTTACGCCAGGCAACACCTTCACCAGCATGATGGGCCATGCAGCCATTCGTATGCAATGCCCTTCGGCGGGGCTTGACTACTGCTTCACGGTGAAGTCGCCAGAGATAGGCAATGAGTTTACAGCCATGACGTTGCGAACCCTGCGCGCAGGGCTTGTGCCCGAAAAGACACCGCAATTCCGCGCCGACTATGAGAGCGAGGGCAGGGGACTGACAGCCTACAGGTTAAACCTGACCCTCGACGAAGTGCGTACACTCTGGAAGTTGCTCGACAACAGGGTGTCGCAGGGGCTGTACCGCAACATCGACTACATCCACAACGGCTGTGCGCAGGAAATGATTAGTCTGCTCACCGCAGCCGCAGGGGAACATTCCGTTGATTTTGATTCCATCGCCAACGAGTTGCTGCCCTACGAGAATCGCCGCCAGATACTGGCTCGCTATATGGACGCAAGCCAATGGAAAGGTTTCATAGGCCACAGCCTCTACGGTGGTTCGCCCGACGAACCCGTGTGGGGTGTCAGCAAGTTGATTATGCCGATGGACGTGGCAACGGCACTTCAGCAGGCAGGACTGGCCAGCCAGCCCGAAGTGCTCTCGGAGCCAACACTGGCCGACGCACCTACGACTTTCAGCCCACAGCTGTGTTCACTCCTCTTCCTCCTGCTGTGTCTTGTGCCTGTCAGTGTGCGGCCTTTCCACCACGTGCTTTGGGCACTCCATTTCCTTGCGGGACTCTTTCTTGTGTGGCTGGTGTTCATCTCGAAAACTCCTGGCACAGAATGGAACTGGTTCGTCATCCCCTTCTGCCCCCTTCCGTTCCTCCTTCGCCACTGGGCTGGGCGGCGTATTTACTTCTGCTATTCGCTCATCCTGCTGGGCTTTCTGCTGTTCATGGTTGCTGGCCTGGACAGGTTGTTCTTTGTCGAACAGCTGCCCGTCGTGGCAGGTATTTTTATCCGAACTACATACAAATCACTTAATATTAACCTTCTTAAAAAACAAAAACAAAGATGAAGAAGATTTATTCACTCATTCTCTTTGCTGCCGCAGGACTCTCTGCATACGCAGAAGGCGACGGCAATTACTATTGGTTCTACAATCAGGTGGAAGCTGCACCCACAGGCAAGGGTGTCATCTATGCTTCTGATGGCAACACAACGCCAGAAACAGCCGATGACTACACCTCATCGATGGAAGTCAAGTTTGAATCTCAGGGATTCAACACGGGTTCCCTCTACGTGTGGGCACAGCCCGCAGCCGGCTACCAGTTCGCTGGCTGGTTCACTTCAGCTACCGACGAAACCACGATGGCAGAGTGTGTTGCTACCGACGAAACTGCCGCTATCTCTGTTGCCACAGAACAAATGACTGAAGACGAGACCGTGGAAGGCTACGGCTTCGAGCCAGACGCCACTTACTACGGCATCTTCACCAAGGCAAAAGTTCAGTACGTGCCAGGTCAGTCAAGCGTTGGTTTGCTCGACATCAGCAAGGTGGCCAACGACACAGGCGATGCTGTCACCATCACAGCCACTCCTATCGACGAGACCGTGAAGTTCGACTACTGGACAGACACTCAGGGCAACAAGATTGCCGACAACCCCTACAGTTTCACTGTTTCAGGCATTGAGACCTACACGGCTCACTTCTCTGGCGACTCCATTATTACTTTCGACTTCGGTGAAGAAGGCACAACCTTCATCCCATTCTCCAGTGCCTACAGCGGTGTGATGGCTCAAGGCATGACTGGCTACAAGGTGGTTCCTGTAGAAAAGATCTTCTATGACGAAAACTACAACCAGATTTCTTTCGACGAGTCGGAAGGCAACTGGGGCTATTGGGCGTATGAGTACGATGATGAAGGCAATGTCACTTCCTCCAATTTTGTTAAGTACGAAGGCGAAATACCATCCTTCGATGCTTCCTACAAGCTGGACACTTACGGCTACAACTACACTGCCACCGACGGCACCATCCTTACGGGTAAAGGCGAAATGTCTATAGTGCTTTATGCCGATGAAGAAGCAACTCCATGGGGCAACTACATTGTTGGTACAGCCGATGCTCCTGTTGACATCGCTTCACTTCCCAGCACCGACCTTGATGGCAATGCTATCACTTACTACACTTTCGATGGCAAGGACTTCGTGAAGGCTACCTCTGGCACCGTAGCCCAGGGTGAATGCTACCTCGCACTCGATGCCACACAGTATCCGCTTGCCAACAAGATTGCCATAGCTCCATCCAAGGTGAAGGGCGACATCGACGGCGACGGCATTGTCACTGTCAGCGACATCACACGTCTCATCGAAATCTACCTCACGCAGGGTAGCGAAGAATAATCACACACACACCGATATGCGGAAAACATTCCCCTTATTGATTCTGCTGGCTTGCTGTGTCTCTTGCACGACACAGCAAGCCTTTACCATTCGTGGCACCATCCCCGGACTGCCCGCTGGCGTAGAGATTGGCCTCCTGTCTGCTGAAGGCCAGCCTTCCGACGAAATTGCTGCCGCCACCGTGACCAAGGACGGCGAGTTCTTCATCACGGGGCAGATAGACCACCCCACGCTCTGCACGCTGACCACCAACAACCTCGCCATGATTAACGACGAAGTCACGGCTGGCAACTACGAGCACGTCCGCTGGACCTACACCCCCGTCTTCCTCGACAATGTCGATATGGAGATACAGGTGCCCAGCTACGACCTTGTGCCCGATGCACCCCAGAGCAAAGACTTCCACATCGTGGGCAACGACGTGCACGACGAATACTGCGAATACCTTTCCCAGGTGGGCGACCGTCCCACCAGCAGTAAGGTGCTTGAGTTCATCGAGCAGCACCCCACGTCAGTAGTTTCCCTTTATGCCGCCAACAAAATCCTGACCAACGGCTACAACCTCTCCTTCGACTACATCCAGCGTCTGGAGCAAGTCATCACAGGCTGTCCCAAGGACACAGCCCGCTACAGCGAGTTCCTGCGCCGTGCACAGCTGGCCGAAAAGACCGCCGTGGGCAGTACCATTATTGACCTCGACATGCTCACGCCCGACGGCACCCGCTGCCAGCTTGCCGACATCGTGGCGCAACACAAGGGCAAATATCTGCTCATCGACTTCTGGGCCAGCTGGTGCGGCATCTGTCGTGCAGGCACACCGCGCATCAAGGAATACTACGCCCAGTATCCACGCGAGCAGTTTGAAGTCATCTCCGTCTCTTCCGACGAGAAAGACGACCTCTGGCGCGCAGCCATGGAGAAGGACGACATGCCCTGGGCGCAATACTGCCTCACGCCCCAAGGCATGAAAGACTTCTACGAGAAATACCAGACCATCGGCGTGCCCTACTACCTCCTTGTTGCCCCCGACGGCACCGTCCTCGCCAACCCCGGCGGTGTGGAGAACGTAGGCGAAATGCTGGAAAACATACTAAATTAAGTGAAAAGTGAAGAGTGAAAAGTGAAAAATCTGAATTTCAGTTTAGCTTGTATTAGGCTGCGTTTAGCCTTTGTAACTTAGATTTTTCACTTTTCACTATTCACTATTCACTTTTCACTTTTCAATCTCCCTCATGGACGACAAAAAAGTCATATTCTCAATGGTCGGAGTGAGCAAGACCATTCAGCAGAATCAAAAGCAAGTGCTCAAAAACATCTACCTCTCCTTCTTCTACGGTGCCAAGATTGGCATTGTCGGCCTGAACGGAGCAGGTAAATCTACCCTGATGAAAATCATTGCCGGCATAGACCAGCAATACCAGGGCGAAGTGGTCTGGGCACCCGGCTACAGCGTGGGCTACCTGCCACAAGACCCGCCCCTCAACGAGGAGAAGACCGTCAAGGAAAACGTCATGGAGGGCGTGCAGCACATCTACGACACCCTGCAGGAGTACAACGAAATCAACGACAAGTTTGGGCTGGAGGAATACTACAGCGACCCCGACAAGATGGAGAAACTCATGAACCGTCAGGCCGAATTGCAAGACACCATCGACGCCACCGATGCCTGGAACATCGACTCCAAGCTCGACCGCGCCATGGATGCCCTCCACTGTCCGCCAGCCGACTGGAGCGTGAAGAACCTTTCGGGCGGTGAACGTCGCCGCGTCGCCCTCTGCCGGCTCCTCCTTCAGCAGCCCGACGTGCTCCTGCTCGACGAGCCTACCAACCACCTCGATGCCGAGAGCATCGACTGGCTGGAGCAGCACCTCCAGCAGTACCCCGGCACCGTCATTGCCGTCACCCACGACCGCTACTTCCTCGACGACGTGTCGCAGTGGATTCTGGAGCTCGACCGTGGCGAAGGCATACCCTGGAAAGGCAACTACTCCAGCTGGCTCGACCAGAAGGCTACCCGCATGGCGCAGGAGGAGAAGACTGCCTCCAAGCGGCGCAAGGCTCTGGAGCGCGAACTGGAGTGGGTGCGCATGGCACCCAAGGCTCGCCAGGCCAAGGGCAAAGCCCGTCTGAACTCCTACGACCGTATGCTCAACGAGGAACAGAAGGAGAAAGAAGAGAAACTCGAAATCTTCATTCCCAATGGTCCGCGCCTCGGCAACAAAGTCATTGAGGCACAGCACGTGGCCAAATCCTTCGGCGAAAAGACACTCTACACCGACCTCAACTTCACCCTGCCGCCCAACGGCATTGTCGGAGTCATCGGTCCCAACGGAGCAGGAAAGACCACCCTCTTCCGCCTCATCATGGGACTCGACACCCCCGACAGCGGCACCTTCGAGGTGGGCGAGACCGTCCGTCTGGCCTACGTGGACCAGCAGCACAAGGACATCGACCCCGCCAAGACCGTCTATCAGGTAGTCAGCGGCGGCAACGAAACCATTCGCATGGGCGGACGCGACATCAACGTCAGAGCCTACCTCAGCAAGTTCAACTTCAGCGGAGCCGACCAGGAGAAACTCTGCGGAGTCCTCTCAGGCGGCGAGCGCAACCGCCTCCAGCTCGCTCTCGCCCTCAAGCAGGAAGGCAACGTGCTCCTGCTCGACGAACCCACCAACGACATTGATGTCAACACCCTTCGTGCCCTCGAAGAAGGTCTCGACAACTTTGCCGGCTGTGCCGTCGTCATCAGCCACGACCGCTGGTTCCTCGACCGCATCTGCACCCACATTCTCGCCTTCGAAGGCAACGGCCAAGTTTTCTACTTCGAGGGCAGCTACACCGAGTACGAAGTCAACAAAGCCCAGCGTCTCGGCCTCGAAGAGCCCAAGCGCATCAAGTACCGCAAACTGATGGAATAAGCCCCCACCACGGGAGGCACAGACCCCACAGCGAAGACAGGGGGCACAGGGAAAAGCAATAAGCCTTTCTCTGTGCCCCCTGCATTCTATACCTTTTCCCCCTCTCTAAAGACGGAAATCATTCGGTGTAGCTTACAAAGTTGACGCAACGGCGTTGTTTTTATAAACATCGCCGTTGTTTCCAAGAACAACGTACATTGTTTTTACAAACAACGCCGTTGCGTCAACTTTCTTTGCGGACAAGAGATTTTTCGGAACCGCGTACCGCCCATTTCCATTCACCACCACAGCTGCTTTTGACTTCATTACCAGGCAGATTTCACTACTTTCCCCACCTTCTACATCTGCACTACCATCATGGGCAGAACCTTTCAATTTTGCATACAATAAAATCTTTTTGGTAGAAAAACTTTCCGTTTTGCTTGTTTTATTCAGCAAGAAAAGCGTACCTTTGCAGTGGATATACTTTGTAATTTATAAAACAGACCGCAGTATGACACTTACATTAAATCTGGATAATATCACCCAGCGGCGTTTGTCCTCTTATTCTCGCAGAGAAAAACTCTCGGAAGCGAAAGCTGTGCAAATACTGCTGCAAATGGCACTTGACAGAGAGTTGGAAACAAAATGCACTCCTGTCGGTTCCAAGTCCGTTTACCCCAAAGAGGTCATTGTTGGTCCTTGTGTTAAAGCCCTTTCCAATGTGCCCTCTGTTCAGGACGATTCTGACTACAAGGATTCATTTGTAGCCCTGACTGAAAATAAATATGTTTAAAATATGGCTGTGAAAATCTTTTAGATGCCAATGTGCTGATAGATGTGCTCCAAAACCGTAAGGACTTTGTGGAGTATTCGCAGAAAGTATTGCAGTTGGGTATAGATGGCGCGTGTGAACTGTGGGTGAGCGATGTAACAATGGTGACAGCATCGTTCTATGCCAAAAAGAATGAACCATAAGGGAGCTTTACGATGTCATGCGTGAGTTACGTTCTATGGTTCATATCGTGTCTTGTGGCGCAGCTGCTATTAACTGGGCATTGCAGCAAGGCAATCGGGATTTTGAAGATTCCGTGCAATATTATGCAGCCATGCAATGTGGTGCGGAGTATATTATTACCCGTAATGAACGGGACTATCCATACACGGACATTCCAGCCTGTTTTCCAGCAAAATTTCTTGACCTCATGAATGTGGTATGAATCTTCAGCCCCATATCACTCTCAAAAAGATTAAGATTTGCCTTTCCTCTAAGGCAAGATAATCATAAAAATGAAGAAGTCCCTAAAGATTTCTTCATTTTTGTTGTTTAATTTTGGACAGAAAGACGTATCTTTGCGACAAATTCATACACAAATCGTTGTTACATGAAACCCAAAAACGTGCTTGAGAGCATCAAACTAATGGCGGGAGAAATATTGCCCAAAGGCAGTTCTCTCTATCTTTATGGTTCCCGTGCTCGTGGAGATTATCACGATGACAGTGACTGGGATCTGCTTCTGTTGCTTGACAAACCCACGCTGGAACACGATGACTTTAGAAAATACTCCTATCCATTTGTGGAAATGGGGTGGAGCATGGGTGAGGACATTCGTCCACACGCCTATACAAAAAACGAATGGTACAACGGCCCACATTCCATGTTTTATTATAATGTGGAAGAAGACAAAAAGTTGATTGCATGAGTCTAACGGAAGATGAACGCCAAATCATTGTTGGCATGGAATTAGAGAAGGCTCTGAAAACTTTCGGTTTGAAAAATGAATACGTAGCTTGTGAAAAGGCAGAAACGCCATAAACTGAATGTTGAATGAAAAAAATGAAGAAGTCCCTAAAGATTTCTTCATTTTTGTTTGTTTAATTCAAGGGAAAATGCGTATCTTTGCGGCAACTTCACGCCGAAGGCAGTTTGTTGTGCGGGTAAAACCTCTTTGCCACACAGCCCTGCCAGGAAAGGCAGACTCATCGCGATGAGCCTTGTGCCGTGGGGAACCATATATGGAAAAGGCGTTTATTCACGCTTTGTTCTTGACTCTCTGAAAGCGTAGGAAACTCTCAAATTCGTCAAAGGACATGGCAACGATAGATGCCACGGGTATGATTTATACCTTGTACTTTAATTGAATTAGTTGCCAGTTAATGGTAACTATATGGTTATGGTACAACTATATATTCATATCGGCGTGGGGTCTTAGGTTGCTCGTTCTGACGAATTGGGCAATTCCTACGGCCTCAGAGGGTGGGACGAGCAAAGATACAGGTCCTACGCTTTTTTTGTATCATGACCAGAGTGAATCAACTTAAATTAGCCGAATCCGTGGACTTATAGGCTTTGTCTTAATCTCAAATAAAACTATTATGGAGAAAAAGATGAGCAGCGAAGAACTTCAATCAAGACGTGAGTTCTCGTAATTGTAAGGATTGTAATAATTCATGCAAAGAAACATGTAAAGGGCAATGCAAAACATCATGTACAGGTGGATGCAAAACAGGTTGTTCTTCAACATGCAAAGATACGTGCTCTACAGGATGTAAAGATTCTTGTTATACCGGTTGTCAAGAAACTTGTACAACAGGATGCAAAGGAACCTGCAAAACAGGATGTCAAAACAGCTGTACTACAGGATGTAAAGAAGGGTGCAAGGGGTTTTGCAAAGGAAGCTGTGGAAATAATTGTACTTCTTGTTTCGGTTCATGTATAGGAGAGTGTTATTTGAGTTGCATGGTTGGATGTAGAGGATGGGCATACCTTTTCTAATTCTAAAATATCTCTATTATTTTTTATAACAACAATTTAACAAATGTATATGAAAAACAAATTAAACGAAGAACTTCAGACAAGACGTGAGTTCTTTAAGAAAGCGACAAAACGTTCTTTGCCATTTATTGGTGCAATAATAGTAGCTCCATCTATCATAATGACAACTCTTTCTTCTTGCGGATGTGATGATTGCGAAAACAGTTGTCAAGATAGTTGCAATGACACATGCAGCGAAGCATGTACGACTTCATGCTATGGTACGTGCGAAGGTTCTACTACAGCAGATCTGAATTGTTCCGATTGTACAAATTCATGTAAAGACACATGCAATGTTACCTGTACGGAAAGTTGTGGAAGTGATTGTACTGAAGGTTGCAAGGAGTCATGTAAAGACGGATGTTCGTCAACTTGTACTGGCGAATGTAAAGGTGGATGTTCAACAACATGCACAGGTGAATGCACAACAACTTGCACAAGTGGATGCAAGGGCGGATGTTCAACTTCGTGTACTGGTGGATGCGGTAGCAGTTGTTCTTCTAATTGTACAGGCGAATGCAAAGGTGAGTGTTCAACAACGTGTACTGGTGGATGCAAAGGCGGATGCTCAACATCATGTTCTGGCGGATGTACGGGCGGATGCTCTACGGGATGCACGGGCGGATGCTCTGGTGGATGCTCTACGGGATGTTCGGGCGGATGCAAAGGTGGATGTTCAACAACATGTACCAGTACTTGTGCAGACGGATGTGATTATAGATGTACACGAAGTTGTGCTGATGATTGCTATTACGATTGTACAGGACAATGTACAACCACATGCTACTATTCTTGTACACGAAGTTGTGCTGATGATTGCACCTATAAATGTGATCAAGCTTGTCAAAATGCATGTGTTTATCATTGTGGCGCAAGTTGTAAGGGGGTAGCCTGGAGTTAAATTGAATACTAAATATATGGCTAATATAAAAGAACATAGTTTAGGATGGCAATTAGGAATGGCGAAAAGCATTACCTTTATTGTCACCAAAGATTGTCAACTTGCTTGCAAATATTGTTATCTTGTAGGTAAAAACACAAAAGAACGAATGTCATGGGAAGTGGCAAAGCAAGCTATTGACTATATTCTTGATAGAGAGGACGAATTCCGAGAAGAGTCTGTTACATGGGATTTCATAGGTGGAGAGCCTTTTTTAGAGATTGATTTGATTGATAAGATTTGTGACTATTTAAAGATTGAGATGTATCGTAGAGGGCATCATTGGTTTAACTCCTATCGTTTCTCTTTCTCTACCAATGGCATTAACTACCACACGGAAAAGGTACAGCAATTCATTGAAAAGAATCATCGACATCTAAGCATAGGCATTACCATTGACGGAACGGAACGCAAGCACGACTTGAATCGTATCTGGAAAACTCCAGAGATGGAACTAGGCATTATGCCAAAGCCAGAAGAAGAACGCGGCTCTTATAAAGATGTGGTAAAGAACATTCCGTTTTGGCTGGAGCAGTTTCCTGGTGGTAGCACGAAAGTAACCATCAGTTCGGCAGATATTCCTTATATCAAGGAAAGTGTATTGCACCTGTATTCTTTGGGCATCCATGAAGTGAATATCAATTGCGTATTTGAAGATGTATGGAAAGAGGGTGATGACAAGTTGTTTGAAGATCAACTGACAGAACTTGCCGATGCAATTATAGACAACAATCTTTATGAGGATAATGCTTGCTCGTTCTTCACGGAACATATAGGCAAGCCACAAGACCGCATTCGTGACAATCAGAACTGGTGCGGTGCAGGTAAGATGTTGGCTGTTGATGCCGCTGGCAACTTTTATCCTTGTACACGTTTTGCACAATATTCATTAAGAAGTAAACCTGCGTGGATTATTGGTAATATACATGATGGCATTGACCAAAACAAACTACGACCGTTCTTGACCCTTGACCGCTGCACACAAAGCACAACAGAATGTATTGACTGCGAAGTAGCCAGTGGCTGTGCTTGGTGTCAAGGTGAAAACTACGATGCTGCTGATACGCATACGGTTTACCAACGCTCTACCGCTATCTGCAAGATGCACAAAGCTCGTGTCCGTGCCAACAATTACTACTGGAACAAATTGTTCCGAAAACTAGAATTGGAAGGCAAGCAGGAAGAGTATGAGAGACAGAAAGCAAAAGTAAAAGACCCAACCTGTTGACATTATGCTTACACACCTTATTATATTATTAGATGATACGAGTGTTTCGTATTGCCATTATAACCCCACACCAACCCTCCCCATAAAGAAGGGGGCAGAAACGAGAATGCCGTTGGATATTTTACGAAAAGGTATTCTGTTTGCCATGAAGGAGAATCTGAATATTCAGTTTGTTTACCCTGACTATAATCTGCCGGCAACGTATGATGAGGTCATAGAATCTATTGACCACACGAAGATAAAGCCTCAGGCACAAAGCAAAGATGCGGATGTCGTTGTATTGACAGATTGGAAGCAGAAGGATGTTGATGTGCAGGAAAATGTCGCATATGTTCTGCGTACTAGCAAGAATGAATTAAAAGAGAATCTGACTGCCATCAATTCTCTGTTAGAAAAGGTTCATCGATTGAACATTGTCATCACAGACGTGGCAGATTTTCAAGATGTAGATATGGATGATTATAATGCCATATTGGCAGAGCTTAGCGATTGCTTATTAGAACAATATAAAAAAGGGCGAGCTGTGCAGTTGAATTTACTGACTGACCGCATGATGTTGTCAGAAATGAACAACTGCAATGCGGGCGTAAACAACATCACGCTGGCTCCTAACGGCAAATTTTATGTGTGTCCCGCATATTATTATGAGGATGTTGCAAATGATATTGGTAATTTGGAGAATGGGCCAAACATCAAGAATGCACAACTGTACAAACTTGACTATGCGCCAATTTGTCGAATTTGTGATGCTTTCCATTGCAAGCGCTGTGTTTGGCAAAATCAACAGCTGACATTGGATTGCAATACGCCATCACATCAGCAATGCGTGATGGCACATCTGGAACGTAATGCTTCACGCAAATTGTTGCAGCGAATGAAAGAAAGTGGTATCCGATTAAATGGTTACCAAGAAATTAAAGAAATAGATTATTTAGACCCTTTTAATATAGTAAACAAATGGAAGTAAAAAAAATTGTCGGGCAAGTAACGCCCGAAGAACGTGCCGAGATTCAGGCATTGTTTGAACGTAAGAATGGTTTGACAGAGTTGGCAAAGATTGTAACGGCTGACAATGGTGAGCTATATGAAAAACTGGTGAAAGACATGGGTGAGACAGGCACCAAGTTTCAAGCATGGTGGGACGAAAAAGCCAAGAAATATGGTTGGGAAAGCCACCCCAAAGGAAACTGGGAGATTAATTTTCAAACAGCAGAAATTTCATTGGTTGTAAACGAAGCATAATGATGATTCCTCTATTCATTGGAACAACAGAATTGATGCTTATTGCAGGTATGGCATTACTGCTGTTTGGTGGCAAGAAGCTACCCGAAATGATGCGTGGCATGGGTAAAGGTGTGAATGAGTTCAAAAAGGGAATGCGTGAAGTGTCTGAACCTATCTCTGAAGTAAAAGAAGTAATCAAGGAAGTCACAGATTTATCTTCAGAGGACGAAACTCGTACACCAGAAACGAATGCCCAGTAACAAATCCAACAATGAGTTGCTCACATTTGGCGGACACCTTGAAGTGCTCCGCCAAATGTTGTTCCGCATTATCGTGGTGGCAGGTGCGATTACCATAGTTGTGTTCTGCTTCAAAGACACGACATGGCAGTTGCTGCTGGCTCCCAGTGAATGGGACTTTGTGACTTATCGGCTGCTGGAGGATGTGATGCAGGCGATGGGGTTTGACTTCCGTTTTGAGGAATATCATGTGGAGTTGATTGCTACCGACCTGTCGAGCCAGTTCATGACGCACGTCACCACGGCGGTGTATTTAGGACTGCTTGGGGCATCGCCCTACATCCTGTATGAGCTGTTCAGGTTTATCTCTCCTGCTTTGTACGAGAATGAGCGGAAGTATTCGGTACAGGTGGCTGGAGTGATTTATGTGCTCTTTATCGTGGGCGTACTGATGTCGTACTATGTGCTGTTCCCCATTTCGTTTCGGTTTCTCGGCACTTACAGCGTGGCGGAGCGTGTACACAGCACCATCACATTAGATTCATATATCAGCACCTTCACATCCCTGACACTCATCATGGGCGTGGTGTTCCAGTTGCCTGTTATTGCGTTTTTCTTGGGAAAGATGGGTGTGGTCACGGCAGAAATGTTGTCGCAGTACCGCAAACACGCCCTGGTTGTCATCATGTTGGTGGCTGCCATCATTACGCCACCCGACCTGATGACGTTGGTGCTGGTGACGGTTCCGCTTTACTTGCTTTATGAGGTCAGCATCTTGACAATTAATAATTAGCAATTCACAATTCACAATTTGAGTATCAAGCTCTGCATCCCATTGTTACTCAAATTGTGAATTGTGAATTGTCAATTGCCATCATGAAATTTCTTTCTTGAAGCATCGTCTGCGTTTGACTATTTGGGCATCGAGGTATTGCCATTGGCTTTGGGTCTTGAAGTTGGTTTCGAGGATGCAGTTGGTTTCGGCCCACTTGAAGCCCATTTGCTGATAGACGGGGATGAGGTCGGTGAAGAGGAGGGCGTTGATGCCACGGTTTTGCCAGTCGGGATGGACGGCGATGAGGAGGAGTTCTACGCCGTCTTCGTGCTTGAACTTGAGAGATTTCAGGAGGTGGAACCAGCCGAAGGGGAGGAGTTTGCCGCGTGACTTCTGGAGGGCGCGGACGATGGAGGGCATGGAGATGCCTACGCTGACGAGCTGGTGGGTGTCGTCGGTCTCGACGAGGGTGACCATGCGGAGGTCGAGCAGGGGGAGGTACATCTTGATGTACTGGTCGATTTGGCGTTCTGTCATGCGTGAGTAGCCGAAGAGGGGGCTGTAGGCGTCGTTGATGAGGTTGAAGATTTTTTGTCCGTAGCCTCGGTGGAAGATGTCGTTTCTGCCGTCCAGTTTCTTGATGTGCACTTTTTCGCGCTGCATGACGATGCGGCCTACTTTGGAGTATTTTTCAGGTATCTTTTCGGGTACGTCCATGCGCAGTTCTGTCCATTCTGCTTCTTTCTGGTAGCCCAGGCGTTCCAGGTATTCGGGGTAGTAGGGATAGTTGTAGAGGGTGGCCATGGTGCCGAGCCGGTCGAATCCCTCGGTGAGCATTCCTTCCTTGTCCATGTCGGTGATGCCCATGGGTCCCTGGCAGTGGGTCATGCCGCGCTCCTTGCCCCACTGCTCCACGGTGTCGAGCAGGGCTTTGGCCACGTCGATGTCTTCGATAAAGTCTATCCAGCCGAAGCGCACGTTCTTCACGTTCCAGGTCTTGTTGGAGCGGTGGTTGATGATGGCTACGACACGGCCTGCCACCTTGCCGTCTTTCAGGGCGAGGAAGAGCTGCATTTCGCTAAATTCCAATCCGGGGTTTTTCTTTTTGTTGAAGGTGTCGCGCAGGTCGAAGGCCAAATCGGGTACGGCGTAGGGGTGTCCTTTGTAGAGCCAGTAGTTGAAGTTGATGAACTGGTCGAGTTCTTTACGCGAATTGACGGGCTTGATTTCTATGCTCATAATTGCATTTTTTATGGTTTTACGGTTACAGAACCGCTGAACCATACAATCGTTTTTTGAAAATATCTGCAAAAGTACGGCCTTTTTCGTTAATTAACAAAAAAACGATGCACAATTCACGATGCACAATTAACAATTAACAATTTGAGTATGAAACTTCGATTGTGATAAAGCAAGCCACAGATACTCAAATTGCGCATCGTTAATTGTGCATGATGCATTATGTATTACTCAATTACTTTACCTGCTCATACCATTCATCGGTCACAGGTTCCAGCCATTCGTTGCTGGCTCCTTCCTGCACGTCCTTGTGATAAGTCAGATGTTGGAACCACGAATCGCGGGCTGCTCCGTGCCAGTGTTTTGTCTCGGCAGGGATGGCAATGACAGTGCCTGGAGTCATCTCCACTGCTGGCTTGCCCCATTCCTGATACCAGCCACGGCCAGCCACACAGATGAGCACCTGCACTGCCTTGTGGTGAACGTGCCAGTTGTTGCGGCAACGAGGCTCGAAGGTGACATTCGTCACGGCTCCCATCTCGGCGAGGTAGCTTTGGCCTGTGAAGTATTGTCCGTAGGGATTCTTCACACCTTTAGGCCAGATGCTGAAATCTACCGGCTCTGCAGCTTGGCAGGTTTCGCCAAATACGTCTGCCACAGCCTGTTCGCAGCGCACAGCTTCGGCCTCGCCCACTTTGCGACGCAGTACGGCTGGAATCTCGTGTAGCTGAGCATCCGTCACCCCCATGTTGCGTGCGCCGCTGACGTGTGCCTTCAACTGCGGTTCGCAGCCTGGCAGGGCGGCAATGGCAGAGATGGTGACGATTTCGCGGTCGGCAAACGAGAGGTTGTTGCGAGCAAAGATGTCGCCGAAAAGGTGAGCCTTCAGGTAGTAGTCGGTCTGCGGGGCAAAGGCGTAGTTGAAGGGTTGGCCACCAACCAGTCGGGTCTGCACCTCTGTGCCCTGCTTCAAAGCATTGTAACTGGCTGGCAGTGGGTCAGCCTCGCGACCAGCCTCTGTCTTCAGTCCAGCCTCAGTGCGTTCCCCGATGACCTGCTGCAGGGCACCGAGGGCATTCAAACTTCGTGGAAATCCCGTGTAGGCATAGAGCTGAGAAAGAGCCTCCTTCACTTCACTGATGCTCAGTCCGGCCTCAAATCCCTTGTGTACCTCTTTCTTCAGGGCCTCGATGTCACCCTTGGCCTCGTCTGCGGCTATGCTTACGAGTGCCTGTTGCTTTTCTGTTAAATTCATGACGTTTTGCGCTTTTAGTTGAATGCCAGCCAGTATCATGGCACTGGCGATGAGGATTGTTTTCATCATTTTTACTTAATGTTGTTTTCTGAATAAACACTTCATTGTTTCTGGGTCGAGCGGCTGCATCGTGGGGAGTTTCAGACTCTTCACCATGTGCAGTGTCCACTGGGCACTGCTCTTCGACCCCGAACTTTTGCACGGCACGGACCTGGAGCGCAGGATGACGACCTACACTTACTTCTCTTATAATACCAGTGAAGCCTTGTTGATGACAGACGAACAGCGGCAAACTATCGTCACGTTGATGGAGGAGATTCGCTGTGAAACGGCTCATGCTGCTGACGGACACAGCCGCCCGATATTGGTGTTTCGCATAGGGCTGATATTGGAATATGTAGCCCGTTTCTATGCCCTGCAACTGGCTACGCCCACGGCAGCCAGTGCCGATTTGCTCACTCGTTTCGAGAATCTGTTGACGCGCTATTATCGCGACGGACTCCAGCTGCAACACGGCCTACCCACAGTTCGCTACTGTGCCCAAGAGCTGTTTCTGTCGCCCAACTACTTCGGCGACCTCATCAGGCAACTGACGGGCGACACGGCTACGGGCATCATCCGCCGCTTCGTCATGCAGCGAGCCCAGGAACTGCTTGCTGGCGGCATACCCATTACTGAAACAGCAGAGCAACTGGGGTTTGGCTATCCGCAGCATTTTACCCGTCTGTTCAAGACCTACTATGGCGCAACTCCCACCGAGTTCTTGAAGAAAAGGCACCAGAAGTCTGCCTCCATCTGAAAATCAATGTAGTGATATGACTGTCCGCTAAACCTTAGAATCGGCTGGCAACGACATCCCAGTCAATGATGTCCCAGAGGGCTGCGAGGTGGGCAGGACGGCGGTTCTGGTAGTCAAGGTAGTAGGCGTGTTCCCATACGTCGAAGGTGAGCAGCGGAGTGAGGCCGCGTGTGATGGGGTTGCCTGCGTTAGGCTCCTGGGTGATGTGAAGTTTTCCGTCTTTGTCGGCGGAGAGCCATACCCAGCCTGAGCCGAAGAGGGTGGTGCCTTTCTTTTCAAATTCTGCCTTGAAGGTTTCAAAGGAGCCGAATTGCTGGTCGATGGCTTGGGCCAATGGACCAGTGGGATGGTTGGCTGCTTTGGGGGCTGTGAACTGGGTGAAGTAGAGGTTGTGGTTGAGAATCTGTCCGGCGTTGTTGAAGATGCCGCCGTCACTTTGGCGGACGATGTCTTCGAGGGGCAGGTGCTCAAATGGTGTGCCTGGCAGCAGGGCATTGAGGTTGTTGACGTAGGCTTGAAGGTGTTTGCCGTGATGGAAACTGAGGGTTTCGGCACTGATGACGGGGCTGAGTGCATCGAGTGCGTAGGGGAGTTGGATGAGGGTCATGGGGGTAAAAAATGAAGATTAAAGATTGGAAATTGAAGATTGAAGATTAAAAATTAAAATGTTCTTTGAGTACCTGTTCTACAACGGCGGGGAAGTGTTGCATTTCCAGCAGGTGTTCTTTTTCGGCGATGTCTTCGGCGCTGTCGGTGGGGGTAAGGGGGGTGCGGAACTGGGCGATGATTTCGCCGCCGTCGCAGACGGGGCTGACATAGTGGACGGTCATGCCTGTCTCGGTTTCGCCAGCGGCTTTGACGGCTTCGTGTACGTGGTGTCCCCACATGCCTTTGCCGCCGAACTTGGGCAGCAGGGCGGGGTGGAGGTTGATGATGCGGCGGGGGAATGCCTCAATGAGGTAGTCGGGGATGAGGGGCAGGAAGCCTGCCAGGACAATGAATTGAATGTCGTGCTGGCGAAGGATGGGCAGCACGTTGGCAGGGTCTGCCAGCTGTGTCTTGGTGATGATGGCGGTGGGTACGTTTAGTTTTTCGGCTCGCACGAGTGCGTAAGCGTCGGGGCGGTTGCTGACGACGAGTGCGCTGTGGATGGTGGTGGAGCCTTGGAAGTGGCGGATGAGGTTTTCACAGTTGGTGCCACTGCCAGAAACAAAAATGGCTATGTTCATGGTTAAATTGACATTTTTTTTCTGGGAGTTAAGGAGTTAAAGGAGTTAAGGAGTTAAGCCAATACAGAATGTTAGTAACGGTTTAACTCCTGTCTGAAGGACGAGCGAAGCGATAACTACTTAACACCTTAACTTCCATTTCAATTTTCATTCTTTTTTATAGATTCTTGTTGAAGAAGTCGAGGATTTGGTGGCGGAGGTGGAGGCTGGTGCCTGGACGCTCGCTGATGCTATGGGTGCGCATGGGGTAGGAGATCTGGTAGAAGGTTTTGCCCTCCTCGATGAGGCGGTTGACGAGCATTTCGCAGTTTTGGTAGTGCACGTTGTCGTCGCCTGTGCCGTGGATGAGCAGGAGGTTGCCTCTGAGTCCGCTGGCGTAGTTGATGGGGGAGCCTCGGTGATAGCCATCGGGGTTCTGCTGGGGCGTGTTCATGTAGCGTTCCTGATAGATGGTATCGTATAGGCGTTGGTCGCTGACAAAGGCGATGGCCACGCCTGTCTTGAACACGTCGGGGTAGCGGAACATGCAGTTGAGGGTCTGGCTGCCTCCGCCGCTCCAGCCTGTGATGCCGATGCGTGTGGAGTCCATCCACTCGAATTGGCGGCAAAGTGACTGGATGCCACGTGCCTGGTCTTCGCTGGCTGCAACGCCTACTTCGCCGTAGATGCATTTGCGCCACTGGCGACCACGGGGGCTGTTGGCTCCACGGTTTTCGATGGACACGACGACGTAGCCTTGCTGGGCGAGGTATTGCCAGAAGAGACTGCTCTCCCAGCGGTCCTGTACGGTGGCTGAGGCGGGTTCGCCATAGACATAATCAATAACGGGGTATTTCTTGCCAGCGTCAAAGTCTTTGGGCTTGATAATCCAGGCATCGAGCTGGAGGTCTCCACTTTGCACCTTGATGATTTCTTTGTTCAGGCCGAGGCTGCTGGCTCGTTCTGCGGCTTCGCTGTTGAGTTCCAGCACTTCCTTCACGACCCATTTGCCAGCTTTGTTCATTTGCAGCAGACGGTATTGGGGCGGCGTGTTGGCGTTGCTGTAGGTCTGCACAGCATAGTCGCAGGTGGGCGACAGTTCATAGCTGTATTGCCCAGGGCGGTCTTGGGTGGGAATTTTTTCCACTTTGCCGTCTTTGCTGTAGAGGTTGGCGCGGTAGAGGTAACGCTCGGTGGCGTGGTCGGGTGGGGTGGCCATGAAGTAGAGGTAGCCGCGCTTTTCATCGAGACCGACTTCTTCAATGACATCCAACGGAGCACGGGTGATGCAGGTCCATTGTTTGCCGTCGGCTGTGACGCGGTAGATGTGTCGCCAGCCGTCGCGTTCACTGGTGAAGGTGAAGTATTTGCCCCCCTTCAGAAAGTGGATGTTGTCGTTGGTCTCTACCCAGGCAGAGTCTGTGTCGGTGCAGAGCAGGGAGAGGGTCTGCTGCTTGTACTGCCACAGCTTGTTGGTGTTCTGGGCGCGGTTCATCTGCTGAATGAGCAGTGTGTTGGTGCCAGGGATGTAGTCCATGCGTGGCAGGTAGTTTTCTCGTGCATCGCCGGGGATGGGTATCCACTGTGTCTCTGCGGTGGCTACATCGACAATGCCGATGCGGACGGCGGAGTTCAGTGTGCCAGCCTTGGGGTAGGGAAAGTGTTGCACGGTGGGGTAGATGCTGTCCACATTATTTATAATGTCGAACCAGCCTGTGCCGCTGGGGTCGGACTGCCAGTAGGCTATCTCTCGGCTGTCGCCGCTCCAGCGGAAGCCGTCGCGACAGTCAAATTCTTCTTCATAGACCCAGTCGAAAGTGCCGTTGATGAGGTTTTCGTCAGGAGATAATCTTTGGGGACTGAGCGTGGTCACGGTGGAGTCGGTCAGTGATACGCGCTCTACTTTCAGTTCGTTTTGGCTCACGTATGCTACCAACTGGCTATTGGGCGAGAATTTGGCAAATTGTAGGGAGGCTTCAGGCAGACCTTTGCCCAGTCTGCGGTGTTCTCCGCTCTGGAGGTCAATAAGGTAGAAGTCGCCACGGGTTTCGTATCGCCACACACGTTTGCGGTTGGTGAAGTCGAGGGCAAAGCGACCATCGTTGCTGATGGCATAGTAGTCGCTGGATGTTGTCTGACTGGATTCCTCGTAGGGCATTCCGTCTGCGTTCCATGCAGTGTTGGCAGGGCGTTTGATGGGGATGACTTGCCAGGGGTGCATGGCTTCCTCCAGTGTGAAGCGGGGTTGAGCCTGAAGCAAGAAGGCTGTGACTGCAACCAGTGTCAGCATAATGAATCTTTTCATGGGTGGAGGGTGCTGTGGCGGAGTGTGAAGAAACAGGCCATACCGCAGAGCAACAGCAACAGAGCCAGTGATGTGTAGGCGATGTTCTCCGTGGTGTGTACCGATTGCGGATCATAAGTGAAGACAACTTCGTGTTTTCCAGCTGGCACGTTGAGTGCACGCAGGACATAGTTGGCACGGCCAATCTCGGCGGGCTGTCCGTCGATGGTGGCTGTCCAGCCTGGGTAATAAACCTCGGAGAAGACAACCAGTCCGCCCTGTTTGCTTTCTGTGGTGTACTTGGCTTCTACAGGGCCATAGCTGGTGAGCTGCACGGTGCCTGTGCCGCCAGCCTTCAGGAAGCCAAAGTCGTTCTGGGCTACGATGGCTGTCTGCTTTAGGTTCGACTTGCCGAGTTCGTCTATTTCCTCGTTGGCATTGTTTACGTATTTCACGTTGGAGACAAACCACGCATTGCCGTTGGCTGTACTGTTTTCAACAGGCATCTTGACCTTGCCGCCTTCGCCCGCACCGAGGATGAACCACTGTGTGTTGAGCATGTTGATGACGGGGAAGAGCGAATCGGTGTTCACTGCGGAGAAGTCATAGATGGGGTACTGTGTGTGTTGAACCATCATGGCTACGGTGTCGAGTGGAGCCGTGCGCAGTGCTTCATACACCTTGCTCATTTCGGGAACGATACGCGCTTCGATGAGTTCCTGATAACGGCGAAGTTTGGCGGCATGATAACCGCCTACACTGCTGTAGAACGCACTGGTGGTGTTATCGTTGAACGTGGAGACGGTGAAGTTCAGCACGCGGTAGTCTCTGCCTGTGCCGCTCTTTGCCAAGATGTATTCATCAGCTTCTGTCTTCTGGATGCGCGCTACGCCTTGTGGATAGACAAACATAGCGTCGTAGAGGTAACGCTTATTCACTTGCCACATGTCGATGAGGCAAAATGCCAGTAGCGAACAGCACAGCACGGTTACCTTTGTGGCCGAAGGAGAATCCTGCTTTTGGGTATAGCCATACCAGCAGAGTGCGGCAGCCCCCAAGAGGACAAAGATGATGCTGCGCCAACCGTCGCTGGTGAGCATGGCCAGTCGCATCTGGCTGATGCTGGAGAGAATTTGCTGTCCTGTTGTGGCATCGAAGTAGCCTTGCCCCACGTAGGAACTGATGGCACTCCGGTCGTGAGTGCTCAGGCAGTCGCCTCCTGTGAACATCAGCAGCAGACACACAACCACAGTGATACTTGTAGCAATCAGCAGGGCTTTCAGGTTGGGCTTCTCGGCAAACAGTTTGAGGCCCCACAGTGCCATGAGCGGCACCGTGAATTCCACTACGACCAGGATGCTGGCTACGGTGCGGAACTTGGCATACATCGGCACATGGTCGATGGCAAAGTCTGTAAAGCCAATGAAGTTGTGCCCCCAGCTGAGCATCAGCGTGATGGCGGTGGCAATGAGCAGTGCCCACTTCATCGGACTTCGGTTGGGAATGAGGATGAGGCTCAACACGAACAGCATACACACGATGGCACCCAAATAGACCGGGCCGCTGGTGCCAGGCTGTTCGCCCCAGTACTGTGTGAATGCACCGTAAATGCCAGCCTGATTGAATCGTGGGTCAGCCTTCTTCATGGCAGTCTCGTTCATGCTGAGCGGCATACTGGCTCCACCTCGGTAGTTGGGGATGAGCAGTGTCATCGTTTCGTCGATGCCATAACTCCAAGCCGTGATGTAGCTGCGCTCCAGTCCCGTGTCGGTCTGGTCGTCAGTCTTGTTCTGCTTCACCAGTTCCGACTTTCCGCGCATGGTCTCCTTCTGGTACTCATACGTGTGGTACAGATTCGGCAGGTTGAGGCAGACAGCCAGGAGACAGGCCACGGCAATGGCCGCTGTCCCCTTGCAGAATGCGGCAAGCTGCTTCTTGCAGACGGCATCAATCAGGAAGGCCACAGCCATCAGTGCTTCTGGCAGAATGAAGTAATATGTCATCTGCACATGGTTACCCTGGATTTGGAGGGCTGCAAAGATGGCCAGTACCACGCAGCCCCACATATAATTCTTGCGATAGCACATCACCATGCCCGCAATGGTGGGCGGAATGTAGGCCAAGGTCATCACCTTCCAGATGTGGCCAGCCGCAATGATGATGAAGAAATAGCTGGAGAAAGCCCAGACAATGGCTCCCAGGGCTGCCATCCATTGGCGGAAGTCGAAGGCTCTCAGCAGGATGTAAAAGCCGAGCATGGAAGCAAAGATGTACCACACGTAGTCGGGAAACCACAAGTGGTAAGCCTTTTCCACGAAAGCCATCGGCTTCGTGGAGTCGTATGAAGGCGCAATCTGATAGGTGGGCATACCACAAAAGAGCGATGTGTTCCAGCGTGGCGTTTCGCCATTGTGCGCCTCTCGATACTGTTTTATTTCCACATTGATGCCATCGTTTGCACCGCTATCGTGTTGTTCCAGCCGACGACCCTCGAAGGTGGCAGGATAGAAATAAGCAAAGCTGATGATGGCAAACAGCAAGATGCACAGTGCATCAGGCAAAAGTTTTTTGAAGTCAAATTTCATATTAGTGCTGTATTTTTACGCGCTCTGTAGGAGCTTGTTCCACATTTCGTTTATCTACCTGGGTAACAATCTTGGCTGCCATGCTCATGAAGGCTATGCCCTGGGGCGAAGCTGGGTCAAGCACGGCTGGCGTGCCCTTGTCGCCACTTTCGCAGATGTCCTGCACCAGCGGAATCTGCCCCACCAGTGGCACACCCAGTTCTTCTGCCAGTTGCTTGGCTCCGTCTTTCCCGAAGATGTAGTATCTTTCGTCAGGATGTTGGGCGGGGGTAAACCACGCCATGTTCTCCACCAGTCCGAGGATGGGCACATTCACCTTGTCGTTCATGTACATATTTACTCCCTTTCGGGCATCGGCCAGAGCCACCTGCTGCGGGGTGGAAACAATCACCGCCCCCGTTATGCCCAGGGTCTGAATCAGCGTCAGGTGAATGTCGCTGGTGCCAGGCGGCGTGTCGAGAACGAGGTAGTCCAGCTCGCCCCATTTTGTGTCGCCAATCAGCTGCTTCAGCGCATTGCAAGCCATGCCGCCACGCCACAGCGTTGCCTGGCTGGGGTCAACAAAGAAGCCGATGGAGAGCAGCTTGATGCCATACTTCTCAATCGGCACAATCAGGTCGCGTCCATCAACCTGTTCGGCGTATGGACGTTCATCTTCCACCTGGAACATCTTCGGCACAGAAGGGCCAAAGATGTCGCAGTCGAGCAGTCCCACACGGTAGCCCAGCTTGGCCAGTCCCACAGCCAGATTAGCCGTGACGGTACTTTTGCCCACACCGCCCTTGCCCGAACTGACGGCAATGATGTTCTTCACGCCTGGCAGCAACTTGTCGGGTTCGGGTGGCAAGGCCGTGGCCGACTTCTCCTGGATAGTCACCTCGCAGTCCTTGTCCACATACATCTTGATAGCAGCCTCAGCCGCCTTCATCACCGACTTGCGGAAAGGGTCTGTCGGTTTCGGAAATATAATAGAAAAACTCACCTTCAGTCCGTCAATGCGAAGGTCATCCTCCAGCATTTCGGCCTCAATCAGGTTTTGTCCGTTGCCGGGATAGCGCACCGTCTTCAGTGCGTCAAAAATCAGTTGCGGATATATCGTTGTCATTATGGTTTATAGATGTTATCGATTTGTTCCATGATGTGTATCGTTTCTGTGATGGCATAGACCATCTTTATGTAGTGGTTTAAGTCCTCAAATTTAAGTGTTTCTCCCTTCCTGTCCTTTAGCCATTTTTGTAATGGTTGATAGCCTCCGATATGGAATTGGTAGGCAATCTTGGGAACGTTGCAGAAGGCTTCTTCTTCATTGATGTGTACACAGCCAGCTCCTTCTTCTTCTTCGATAAAATGGAAGTTTCCTACTTTCCCGTCTCCATTTCCCCTATACGTCACTGTGGGCTTCCATGTATTTGTTTGCCGCATTAAATGGATGTCTGTCAGTTGTTTGCCAAGTGCTGCCAATTGGTGGTATGTTGCTTTGTTGGGGTATGGGACGTGTGGAAAATTATAGTCCAAGAAGGGCTTAAAGGTTGTACGATAGTTGTTGGAGTATAAAATAGCATAGATATAGTATAACAGTTCGTGCGGCTCTATGCTTTCTTCCAATTTTGTTTCTATTTCTTGTAGGATAGCAGGCTTGATGTTGAGTCGCACTTCCATTTTGTCACCAATTTGTTCTGTCACATAAAGTGGATAGACGTATCCACCTCCACGGTAGAACACATTGAGGTCTGTAATGCTGTCAGTGATAAATGCAAGATTCCAAGGCATATTGCCAACCACTTGACCTTGCTGGCCGATGATAAGGCCAAGGTTATCGGTGTCAACAAAGTGGTGCATGGTTTCAAAAACAGGATAGGCAATAAATCCCTTAGATTTGTTCGTGAAGTAGGTGTATCGTTTGTCAAAGGGGCGATAGGTGGCTGGCTGGATGTACTCATCCTTTATTCCATAGTCCTTTACGTGATTTTGTGCAAAGCTGACTTTTTGGTCACGGCTCTCTTTTTCTATGCTATAAGTCTGCTTCAATTCTGTCTCAGTCATGTCCATGAAATCCGCCAATACACGTTTGAGTGCATTTGGAGTGTACTGGTATGCAATGCCGTCTCGTTTTGTGCATATCCCTAAACCTCCAGCCTCAAACATATTGGGCAGGTTGATTCCGCTGAAAAACACTTCCTCCCTGCTATAGTCCATTGGAATAAAATAGTAGCGTGGAGCCTTAGGGGTAACTTCTGTGAAATCCAAGTTGGCAATGGATGATACTTTCAGAAAGTCTAACTTCTGTCGCTTCTTGCCCCACACGTCAGCATAATATACTTTTGCAAATTCTCCATCCTGCTTTTTCCCCGTCTTAATGAAGATGTTGATACATACCCCCTGCAATATGTTGAACACATTTTCATCTTTACTTCCGTCTGGGCACAACTCTTTCTTCTTGCTATTGCCGTGCAGATTCACAATTCTGATTTCATCGAAAGCCTTGAGCAGTTCGTAGCGCATACCCCGGAATGTGGGGGAGTCAAGATAACCGTGTGGGTTGATGTAGGCCACAATCCCCTTCCCGCCACGCTCAATATAGTTCTGTGCCAGACGGATAAACTTGACGTAATCATCGTTTACCCATTTTGTGTCTTCAATATTATAGTTTTTACCTGGTTCGCGCTTGTATTGTTCCAGCTTTTGCATAATCCATTCCCCCTTATTGATGCTCTCGCCGTTATAGGGAGGATTGCCAATCATCACCATGATGGGCTTGTCACGTTTGATGCGGTTTGCTTTTTTGATTTCTCGCGACAGCTTGTAGGCAAAGTTTGTGGTGATGGGGTTGCTGTTCGGCTTTTTCAATGAGTCTGCCAGATAGATATTCAGGCGTTTCTTTCCTGTGTGCTTATAGCCTGTTTCTGCCAATAGCAAGTCCAGTTTGATGTGGGCGATGGAGTAAGGAGCCATCATAAACTCAAAGCCATTCAAGCGTGGAAAGAGTGCTTCTTCGACGTATGTTTGCCATAGCCTTGGTTGGTCTTGATATTTACTATAAATGGCTTTCACGATTTCTGCCAAGAAAGTACCTGTGCCTGTGGCGGGGTCAAGAATCTGCACACGATGAAATTCTTTTACTTTTCGTCCCAGTCCATCTGGTGTGTTCGGGTCTGTGTGCTTCACATCCACCACCTCATGCTTAATGGTGCTGGAGTCAGCCAATCCCAAAGGCAAATCAAAATGACTTTGCAAGATTTCATCTACGCTCTTCACCATGAAATCTACCACCTGTTCGGGGGTGTAATAGACACCACAAAGGTCTTTCTTCGTGGGGTCGTAGGCTTTCAGGAAATCTTCGTAGAAGCGAATCATGGGGTCGTTTCTGCGCGTGTTATTATAGTAACTTTCAAGCAGCCCCTTCACGTCAGATACACGGAACAGAGCCACTAAATCATCAATAATCCAGGCAAAGCTTTCGTCCACGTATGATGAAGCCAACGACTGGAATATCTGTCTGAGCAACGGGTATGTCTTGGGTATGAAAATGCCAGCCGTAAGGCGTGAAAACTCTTTGTACTCATCATTGTTCTGAAGTCTGGCAGCAAATAGTCCGTATGTAACCGTCTGGGCATAAAGGTCGGCAAAGATTTTGGTGTTCAGCCCTTCGTTTAATACACATTTGAATGCTTCGTAGAGGTCCATCAAGTCTTCCGACGGTTCTATTTCTTCGCTCTCTTCATCTTCATCATAATAAGTCCGACTCTTGAACGCACGTTCAATGGTCTGAAAAATCACATTTTCCAAAAGTCTGGCTTTATCGGCCATGCGTTCAGCCAAAGCTGTGGCAGAACGGAGCGGTGCTGGTGTAGCTGTGCCCCAAGAGGCCATAAGTGATTCAAATCGTGGAAGGCTGTCCTTTTTTAGAAAGAAGTCTTTTCCTTTCTTTTCTATGAGTACAACCGTTTCGGAGTATAGCCCTTCAATATAGAAATGAAATTCCAGAAAGTCAGTGAAGATAATATAGCTCAGCGACTTCTTGTAGCGGTCAAACTGCTCCTTGTTGTGTGTCTTGCCGTCCAGGTCATTGTCGCCGGGTTGCTTCGTTTCTATATAGAAAACAGGCAGGCGGTTGGCCTTCTCTATTACCTGAAAATCTGGTGCACCACATTCCGCCCTTTTCCCATCGTTAATGACAATCACGTTGGAAAGCATTGAACTGATGAGTTGCTGTAATGTCAGGCGATAGCTGTGCTCTTGAGCTATGCCTGTATTATACAGTTCGTTTATCTGGAAGAAGTATTGTTCAATAGTCATTTGCTTGTCGTTTTTGTGCTGACCACCTCGTGCCCATACGAGCGGTAGCCATCGACGGGGATTTCTATGTCGGGTTCGGCAAGTGTTCCTGCGTGGGGGAGGGAGAATCGCAGGTACTTGATGGGGATGCCGCGCTCCAGCCACATGCCTTCGTAGTAGGTGCGGATTTCGGTCAGCGACGGGTCGGCATTCGGTTCGTTGTACAGGTCAAACGTGCATTCCTGCAAGGGCAATCCGTTCTTCTCGGCCATGCACTTTGTGTAGGTGGCCAGAAAGTTGGAGTCTGTCTTCA
The DNA here is from genome assembly GCA_017453465.1 of Bacteroidaceae bacterium. Taxonomy (GTDB): domain Bacteria; phylum Bacteroidota; class Bacteroidia; order Bacteroidales; family Bacteroidaceae; genus Minthosoma. The sequence goes on from JAFTEV010000043.1 coordinate 52,573, forward strand.
CATGGATGATGCCGCCATCCACAAGGAAGCGGCGATAGCGTTCCATGAAGAACGTGGAAGTGAGGCGTTTCGAGGGTTTCTTCATCTGCGGGTCTGAAAAAGTGAGCCACAGTTCGTTCACCTCGTTTTCGGCGAACAACCCGCTGGTACACTCAATGTTGGTGCGCAGAAATCCCACGTTCTTCATGCCCTCTTCCAGTGCCTGCTTTGCACCATGCCAGAGGCGTGCGCCCTTGATGTCAACGCCGATGAAGTTCATGTCGGGAAAACGCTTCGCCAGCCCGACGGTGTATTCGCCACGCCCGCAGCCCAACTCCAACACGATGGGGTTGTCATTTCTGAAGAAGTCTGTTTTCCACTTGCCGCGCAGCGCAAATCCCTCCTGTTGCAACTGCCAAAAAGGACATTCCACAACCAGCGGATTGGCTGCCACATCTGCAAATTTTGCGAGTTTGCCTTTTCCCATACATTCAAATTTGGCGCAAAGATAAGTATTATTCGGCAAATAGCCAACCTCCCTTTTTACAAATTTATTGCACAAAGGTGATTTCCATGAATTTTAGGGCGAATCCTGCTGCAAGCCGATTCCCCTCCGACAACAGCAAAAGAGGACTGCCAGCCCTCTTTTGCCTTCCTATAAATAAATGTACAATGCGGATGAGTCAATAACGCCCCCGTTATTCACCGTTTCCTTCCAGGTAAATGTCAATCACTCTGGTGACATCGCTGACCGTCACATGGCCGTCGCCGTCCATGTCGCCCAGCGTGGCGTTTTGGTTTTCGTCAATGGTGATGTTGGCAATGACCTTCTCGCCCGCAGCCATGCTGCCATTGGTGGGTACAAACGACACGCCGTCAAACAAGGCCGAGTAGTTGCCGGGAGCCACACTTCCGTCGAGGGTCAATGGCAGTTGCATCAACACGCCGTCACCGCTTGCCAGCGGCTGGCCGTTCAGCGACATCACATTGAACATCTTGCAGTTCGTCTTCCCTGTCACGTCCGACATGTTCACAAACAGGTTCTGTCCGCGCTCCGTCAACACAGGCGTTGCAACCCCGAAGCCTTCGGGCAGGGTCAGTTGGAACTGCAAGACGGCAATATCGCTCTTGTTCACCACCCTCACATTCAGCCTTGGTTGAACGCCCTTGCTGACCACCACATCATTGACGGCCAGCTTGTCACTGCTGGGTGCAGGTACAGTCACTAGGCAACTGGCACTCAGATTGCTGCCGTCCGTGGTCGTTGCCGTAATGGTACAAGTACCAGCCGACACACCCACCACATTGCCAGCGGCATCCACCGTGGCTACACCTGCATTGGAGCTTTCCCAACGAACCCCCTTATTGGTCGCATTTTCTGGCAGCACTGTCGCTGTCAGCTGCACCATTTCATCCTTTGGCAGTTCGTAGGTATTGTAATTCAAAGAAATGCTGGAAGCTAAGACTGAATTTACTGTAACGGTGCATTGGGCTGAAACGCCATTGTATGCGGTGCATGTAATGGTCGTCACTCCTGCACTATTAGCATATAAATGACCATTAGCATCCACTGTTGCAACAGCTGTATTGCTGCTATGCCATGTCAAATTTGCTTGTGCCTCTGGCTGAACAATGATTGGAGAAAAGGTATAATTTTCGCCAGGAGATAAAACAAGCGAATTTGGAATACTGATTGAAGTTACTTCATAAACATGAATGGTGTATGTCACGAAAGTTCTTGCTGTAGAACCGCCATTAGTTGTAGTCGATTGATACAACACGTTTGCCTTAAATACGAATGTTCCCGATTTATGTGGGGTCAAGTTGTATATTTTTGTGGTTCTTTCTTCCCATCCAGCATTGGTATAAGATGTTATTTTTATGCCATCAGTGGTAAAAACTGTCATTTCAGAATCATTAAAAGTTGCAGAATAACCACAGGAAATGAAGCCGCTCTTCACACCAGAATCAGTGTAGGGGTCAAGAGAAATAGTATTGCCCAATAACATTGTTACTGTCTTTTCTTGATTGGGATAAGTGACTGCAATAGCAATGTTGTTTACAAAGAAGCACAACAACGAAAATAAGAATAATTTTTTCATAATATGATTTATTTGTGTCCCTCCAGTCCCAAAGAGACATTATTATAATACAAGAAGCGTGGAACTGAAATACCACATCTTTAGTTGGAGGTCGTGAGAAAAACCTTTGATAGAAGATACAGTAATCAGCCCACGCTATACACGTGAACCATTACACCTTCTTGCTATCATTGAAAGTTTCTCACGTTTCCAACTACAAGAAAAGCATAACGCTTCATTAACTATGTCACGGCACCGAAGTGTCGCCGAAAGAGTGTTGCCACTCAATCGGCTGGCAAAGATACAACAAAAAAACGAGATATGGTGAAAAATGGGGTTAAATCACTAAAAATAAAGGGATTTTTATGATTTGGGTCTGATGCGGAAAAGGACAGGTGAAGCCACAAAAAAGACAGGTTAGGACAGAGTTTCGTTA
>JAFTEV010000044.1 GCA_017453465.1 Bacteroidaceae bacterium
AGAGAGAGTAACAAAATTACAGGAACGGCCAAATTTCGAGGCCGTTCTTTTCGCCGTGTTGTGATTATTTAACTCTCTGTGGTGGGGCATGGGGATTACTCTCTCCGTTTAGTTTATAGTTCCACACCACCCTCGCTGGGTGTGCGGAACTGGAATGTGGTCTTGCTGTCGGCGTTGGTAATGAGGAAGTCGGTCTCAGTGATGATGTCCATGCCAATGAGCATATCGTAATCGTCAAGGTCGGCACTGTAGGCGTTGACATAACGCTTCAACTGACCATTAGGAAGGCCGATATGTACCAAGTATATAATAATAGCGTGAAGGTTGCTCTCCAGCCTTCACCTCTGCGTCCATCGGTACAACAATGGCGTTGGTGACTATGGCATCAGCCAATACGGTATATCCCTGTCTGTAGGTGCCCATCGAATATCTCCTTAGGAATGGATATAGAGCTATGTTGCTTATACTTGGGCTTGGAGGTGCCGGGCTTGGCGCGGTAAATGCCACAGCGAACTTTCTGCCCAGGCTTTAACTCGCGCTTGGGCATGTCGCTGATGTGGAAATCCTCCCACTTCGGGTTCTTTAAGTCAATCATAATTCGAATTATTTTGTTATAACAGGTGCAAAGATACGGAAATATTTGCGAACAACAAGCCGTTTGCGCGATAAAAGTGCAAAAAAGGCGGGCAAAAGTGCGTTGTTTTTCACTTTCGCCCGCTTAGTTAGGTGTAATCAAATTAAATGATTGTCCACAAAATAGCTACTTGTCTTCGGTCTGCTCTTTCAGCACATACATGTTGGCTTTCTCCACCTTCGAGCGGGCGTAGTCCAGGGTGACCTCGTAGGAAGTGAGGTTGAGCGAGGGAATGTCGTACATGGCATCGGTCATGACGGTCTCGACCAGCGAGCGCAGTCCGCGTGCGCCCAGCTTGAACTCGATGGCCTTGTCCACGATGTAGTCGAACACGCCGTCGGCAAAGGTGAGCTTTACGCCGTCCAGCTCGAAGAGGCGCACATACTGCTTCACGATGGAGTTCTTCGGCTCGGTGAGAATGCGGAGCAGGGCCGTGCGGTCGAGGGGTTCGAGGTGGGTAAGGACGGGCAGACGGCCAATGATTTCAGGTATCAGTCCGAAGGACTTAAGGTCCATCGGTGCGATGTACTGCATCATGTTGCTCTTGTCGAGACGGGCCACGTTGCGTGCGGCATCGAATCCCACGACGTGGGTGTTGAGCCGCTGGGCAATGCGCTTCTCTATCCCGTCGAAGGCACCGCCGCAGATGAAGAGGATGTTCTTGGTGTTGACCGAGATGAACTGCTGTTCGGGGTGCTTGCGTCCGCCCTGCGGGGGCACGTTGACCAGGGAGCCTTCGAGCAGCTTGAGCAGTCCCTGCTGCACGCCCTCGCCGCTGACATCGCGGGTGATGCTGGGGTTGTCGCCCTTGCGGGCAATCTTGTCAATCTCGTCGATGAAGACAATGCCGCGCTCGGCCTGCGTCACGTCGCCGTCGGCGGCCTGCAGCAGTCGGGAGAGGAGGCTCTCCACGTCTTCGCCCACATAGCCGGCCTCGGTGAGCACCGTGGCATCGACAATGGCGAAGGGGACGACGAGCAGCTTGGCGATGGTGCGAGCCAGCAGGGTCTTGCCCGTGCCGGTACTGCCCACCATGATGATGTTCGACTTCTCCAGTTCCACATCGTCTTCTGCCTCCGGGTGGCTGAGGCGTTTGTAGTGGTTATAGACGGCGACAGAGAGTGTCTTCTTGGCTGCGTCTTGCCCGATGACATACTGGTCCAGGTAGGCTTTTATCTCGGCAGGCTTGGGCAGCTTGTCGAGCTTCAGCCCCGCCGTTTTATGCTGGTTGCTCAGGACGATTTCGTGTGCCTGTTCTGCACATTCGTTGCAGATGTATCCGTCTATGCCCTGTATCAACAGTTCTGCGTCGCGTTCGCCACGTCCACAGAAGGAACATTTCTTGGGTCGCTGGGACATTGGTTTTAATGATTTAAGTTTCTGCACCACAGATTACGCAGATTACACGGATTTTTTGAGGAAATCACGAAGGGGATTGCACAGATTGGAAGCCCCTTCGAGGCTTCAGCTGCCGCCCCGTCCGACCGCATGGGAGAGTCGTCCCACGACTCTAATCTGTGCAATCCATATCATAATTTCCTCGGAAAATCTGTGTAACCTGCGTAATCTGTGGTTTTATATGCATCCGAAAGTTGAATTAATGATTATAAAGATTAGTTTTACGGTTACTGAATGAAGAGTTGATGGAAATAAAGAAACCCACTAAATCTTCCGGACAAGCACTTCGTCCACCATGCCGTAAGCCTTGGCTTCGTCGGCGGTCATCCAGTAGTCGCGGTCGGAGTCGGCCCAGACCTTGTCGAAGGGCTGGTGGCTGTGGTCGCTGATGATGGTGTAAAGCTCTTTCTTCAGCTTCTGGATTTCGCGTGCCGTAATCTCGATGTCGCTGGCCTGGCCCTGTGCACCGCCCATGGGCTGGTGAATCATGATGCGGCTGTGGGGCAGTGCTGAACGCTTGCCCTCCTTGCCGGCCACGAGCAGGACAGCGGCCATGGATGCGGCCATGCCTGTGCAGATGGTCTGTATGTCGCTGTTGACAAACTGCATGGTGTCGTAGATGCCCAGTCCGGCATAGACGCTGCCGCCGGGCGAGTTGATGTAGATGCTGATGTCCTTGCCGTTGTCCACGGAGTCGAGGTAGAGCATCTGGGCCTGGAGCACGTTGGCTGTGTAGTCGTTGACCTCGGTGCCGAGGAAGATGATGCGGTCCATCATCAGGCGCGAGAACACGTCGAGCTGGGTGACATTGAGCTGACGCTCTTCCAGGATATAGGGGTTGAGGTAGCCCGACTGGGCCTTCACCACGTCGTCAAGCACCTGACTGCTGATGCCCATGTGCTTGGTGGCAAATTTCTGAAAATCATTCATACGGTTGTGCGGTTTTGCGGTTATACGGTTGTACGGTTTTTTGCGGTTGTACGGTTGTGCGGTTGTTTTACCGTAAAAACCGTCGAAGCGAAGCGACCGTAAAACCGTAAAACCGCATAACCGTAAAACCGCAAAATCGTACTACTCAAACATCTTGTTGAATTCTTCTGCGGAGACAGACTTGGGTTCGAGTGTGACCTGGGTCTTGAGGGCTTCGCCCAGCTTGACCTCGATGCAGCGGTCAATGAGGTTATCGACAGTCTCGCGCTTCTTGAGCATTTCCTTCACGGAGCCTTCAAGGTACTCTTCGGGCAGGTTTATCATGCCGTACTGGGCAAACTGCATACGGGTGACTTCCTTGGCCATGTTGCGGACATCGTTGTCATCCACCTTGATTTGGTTCTTCTCCACAAGCTGCTCCTTGATGAGGTGCCAGGTGAGTTCTTCGAGGCTCTTCTCATAGTTGCGGTCCACCTTCTCCTGGTCGCCCTCGGTGTTGGCGAGCATGATGCGCTTGAGCTTCTCGTCGGGGAACTCCAGCTTGCCAATCTTGTCGGTGAGGTATTTCCTGACATCGAGGATGAACTTATAGTCGGAGTCCTTGGCAAACTGTGCAGCAATGGACTCCTTGATGCGGCCACGGAAGTCGGCTTCCGACTTCACTTCACCGCCTGGGAATACGTTGTCGAAGAGTTCCTGTGTGAGTTCACCGGGCACGAAGCGGGTAATCTCGGTAATCTGAATCTGGCAGTCACCCTTGTGGTTGAGCGCGTCTTCCTTGGACACCTTCAGCAGGGAGGTCAGCTCAGCCTCGTTGTTGTCGTAGGCTGTGGCGGGGTTGAAGCGAATCACGTCGTTGGGCTTGGCACCCTCGAAGAGCTTCTTCTGGTCGTCGTTCTTGAAGTAGCGGGGCAGCATGACGGCTCCCTCGGCTGTGACGGGCGACTCCACGTCAAGCTCGGTGATGACTCCCTTCACCATGTCGCCGTCCTGGTATTCCTGCACGGAGTCGTACTTGCCGCCGCGCTGACGGTACATGTCTATCTGGTTGTCAATCATCTGGTCGGTCACCTCTACGTTGTAGTAGGCAATCTTGTCGTCGGTCGTGAGCGTGGCATCAAACTCTGGTGCCAGCGCGAGGTCGAACTTGAAGGTGAAGGACTGACCCTCCACCAGGTTGACTTCGTTGTTCTCCTCCTTGGGCAGTGGGCTGCCCAGCATGTTCACCTTGTTCTCGCGGATGTAGCTGAAGAGCTTGTCCTGCAGGAGCTTGTTGACCTCTTCGGCAAGGAGGCCGGGGCCGTACTGCTTCTTAATGAGGCCGGTGGGTACCATGCCGGGGCGGAAGCCGGGCAGGTTCACGCGCCGGCGTGCGTCCTTCAGTGCCTTTGTATAGTTGGCAGTGTAGTCTTCAGGTTCTACTACGACAGTAATCTCTGCATTCAGTTTGTCGATGTTCTCAATTGAAATATTCATCTCTGTTCTGGGTTATATAATTAAATTCTTGAATGTTTGTTCTACTTACAATCGTTCACGGGCTTCTTATATTATTAAATATGTGTAGCCGCTGGCAGTTTTATGCAAAATCGGCTGCAAAGTTACACATTTTTCTTTTAACCACAAAATAATCGCCCTTAAAGTGACTTCTATAAATTGAACACAGAGACACAGAGGCACAGAGAAGAAAATCTTCAATCCTCTATCTTCAATCTTCTTCTCTGTGTTTCTGTGCCTCTGTGTTCAAAACTTGATTTACTCAACTTTCGGATGTGTAAAAACCACAGATTACGCAGATTGCACAGATTTTCCGAGGAAACTATGATATGGATTGCACAGATTAGAGTCGTGGGACGACTCTCCCATGCGGTCGGACGGGGCGGCAGCTAAAGCCTCGCAGGGGCTTCCAATCTGTGAAATTCCTCAGCGCAATTTTCAAAAAAAATCCGTGTAATCTGCGTAATCTGTGGTGAAAAGATTTCAGAAACTTAAATTGATGTACAGAACATCGCTTAAATCGAAGTGGGATGCGTGTGGAAAGCCTGTGAAAAATCGGCCTGACTTCACAACTTTTTTGCTCACTGTGGCAACCAAAATCATCGGCGGTAGCAATGAAAGTTGACGCAACGGCGTTGTTTGTAAAAACAACGAGCGATGTTTCTACAAACAACGGCGTTGTTTTCAAAAACAACGCCGTTGCGTCAACTTTGTTTGCGTAAGGGAATAAGTTTGGCAGGAAGGGGGAGAAAAAAGGGTGTGTTATTTGCTCTGAAATTCACCCGTGTACTGGGCTAACAGCTCTGGTTTCAGCTCGATGGCGCGCTTCATGTCTTCGGCGGCACCGCGCTTGTCGCCGATGGCGAGGCTGATTTGGCCGCGCAGTGCGTAGGCTTCGGCACAGTCGGGCTGGGCTTGGATGGCGCGGTTCACTTCGATGGTGGCACGGATGAGGTCTTTCTGCTGGAGCGCGTCGATGGTTGGTTGGAGGATGGTATTCATGGGTTATGGGGGGATTTAATGGAAGTTATATATACTTTTATAAATAGGTTTCGGGAGGTGTTTTACGCTCGGCGCGTCTGAAGAAAAACAAGAAAAAACAAAAGAAAACCCAAAAAAACAGGCTAAAAAAGGAGTTATTCCAGATAAGTAGCAAGCAGCAAATCTTAATTATTGTCATTGTTTTTTCTTGTTTCATTTTGTTTTTTCTTGTTTTTCTTCAGACGCGCCGAGCGTAAAATACATCAATCCATTTATTGGGAAGAGAGCTGGATGGTGTTGCCCTGGAGGGTCACGTTCTCGCGAAGGAGCTGATGGAGTGTCTGACGAAGCAGGGCGGGACTGTGGGGAAGGGCTTCGAGCTGGCTGAGGGGATGGGGCTGGCCGTCGGCGAGGAGGCTGAGGATGTCGCGGCGGATGTGCCGCTCGCGGTGGCGGTTGAGGCAGACATCACACTGGCCGCAGTCGGCTGTGGAGGTTTCGCCAAAGTATTCGAGGAGCATACGGCTGCGGCAGCGGTCGGTGGTGCGCACATAGTCCACGACGTGCTGGCCACGACGGACAAAGTCGGCACGGCGGTCGAGATAGACCGAGGCGGGCAGCTGGACCTGCGCGGTCTCGACACGGGGCTGAAGGAAGGTGACCGTGGGACAGGCGCGGTGGGGAATGAAGTGGATGACCCGCTGCCTACCGAGCTGCTTCAGTGTGAGATAGACCTCGGTGGGGGTAAGTCCTGCGGCTTTGGCTATAAAGGCTTCCTCGACGGGCACAGGCTCGGCAAAGAGTCCGGTGTAGTTGCGCAGGAGGGCGGTGAGCACAAGGTCGGCGTTCTTGTCGGAGGCACGGAGGGTGTAGAGTTCCTCCTTGCGCAGGATAACCTGGACGCGGGAGGGAAATTCGCTGTCGATGGTGTACTGGATGTAGCCTGCGTTGTGGAGCAGGACGAGGGCACTATTGGCCGTGGCCCCGAAGACGCGGAAGCGGCGGCAAAATTCCTCCAGACTGAAGAGGAAGGTGCGCCCCTCGGCTTCGCCAACGCCGACTTCGAAGAAGTAGCAGAGGGATTCGTAGATGCCCTGGATGTACTCGACGGGCGGATAAGTGAGGGTGACGCGGCGGGAGAATACGTTGAGGTCGGCCTGGTCGTAGAGAAGGATGGCGTAGGAGGTCTGGCCGTCGCGCCCTGCCCTGCCCGCCTCCTGATAGTAGGCTTCGAAGGAGTCGGGCGCGGCGTAGTGGATGACAAGGCGAACATCGGGCTTGTCGATGCCCATGCCGAAGGCGTTGGTGGCGACGATGGTGCGGATTTTGCCGGAGGTCCAGTCGGCCTGCCGCTCGGCACGCTCGGCGTGGCTCAGTCCGGCGTGGTAGCTGGTGGCGGAGAGTCCGGCGGCGGTGAGCTGGTGGGCTATCTCGCGTGTGAGCTGGCGGCTGCGTATGTAGATGATGGCACTGCCCTGGGGTACGCTCTGGAGGATGTGGACGATTTCGGCCACCTTGTCTTCGGCATGGCGGACAACGTAGATGAGGTTCTGCCGCTCGAAGCTCATGGAGATGGCATTGGGCGCACGGAACTGGAGCTTGTCCTGTATGTCCTGAACCACCTGCGGTGTGGCCGTGGCGGTGAGGGCCAGGACGGGCACGGGGCGGCTGAAGAGCGGTCGCAGCTGGGCTATGCGCAGATAGTCGGGGCGGAAGTCGTAGCCCCACTGGGAGATGCAGTGGGCTTCATCGACAACGAGGATGGAGACACGCGACATGCGGGTGAGTTTGGCACGGAAGAGGGGTGTGGAGAGCCGCTCAGGGGAGACGTAGAGAAAGGCGTAGTCGCCCAGGATGCAGTTGTCGAGCACGCGCACGATGTCGTCGCGGGTCATGCCCGAATAGACGGCTTCGGCCTTGATGCCGCGCAGACGGAGCTGGCGCACCTGGTCCTTCATGAGCGAGATGAGCGGGGTGACGACAATGCAGAGGCCGCCAAGTGCCAGGGCTGGCACTTGGAAGCAGATGGACTTTCCGCCGCCTGTGGGCATGAGTCCGAGGGTGTCGTGACCCTCTGCAATGCTGTGGATGATTTGCGACTGGACGCCACGGAAGCTGTCGTAGCCCCAGTATTGCTTGAGTATGGAGAGGTATTTATCCACGGGTGGAGCCTCTATTCTTTTCCGTAGTTCTGCGAACTGGGCTTGATGTCCTCGATTTTCAGCTGAATCTCGCCATGGCGGCGTGTGTTTTCTTCGAGGGTGTAAACGATGTCGAAGGCTTGCTTGGTCTTGATGAAGCGGGCCTGGGCACTCTGGCCGAAGGCGATGCCGTTCATCACGCGGTTGGAGGTGTTGTCAACGAGTTCGAGCTTGATGTGCTCCTGCTCGCGACCAACGACCTTGCTGGTGCCGTAGTCGAAGACCTGACGGGAGCAGAAGATGGGCTTGGGGTTGTCGGGACCAAAGGGGCGCATCCGCTTCACGTCGGCGCAGAAGCGGGGTGTGATGTCGCTGAAGCTGAGCACCTCGTCGATGTCGAGGATGGCCTGGGTCTGTTCTGGCTCGATGTGAGCATCGACGTAGTCCTGGAAACGGGCTGTGAAGGCGGAGACGTTTTCCACCTTGAGGGAGAGGCCGGCGGCGTAGGTGTGGCCGCCGAAGTTGTCGAGCAGGTCGCTGCAACTCTGGATGGCTTTATAGACATCGAAGCCGCTGACGGAACGGGCTGAACCGGTGACCATGTCGTCGGTGCGGGTGAGTACGACGGCTGGACGGAAGTAAATCTCGGTGAGGCGGGAGGCTACGATGCCGATAACGCCTTTGTGCCAGTCTTCGTTGTACATGACGATGGAGGAACGCGCCTGCATTTCGGGATGCTCTTCCACGTAGTTGCTGGCGTCTTCGGTCATGCGCTTGTCGAGTTCCTTGCGCTCTTCGTTGTAGCGGTTGATTTGCTCGGCCTTCTCGTGGGCACGCTCGCTGTTGTGCTCGACCAGAAGGTCAACGGACTCGCTGCCGTTCTGCATCCGGCCAGAGGCGTTGATGCGTGGACCAATCTTGAAGACGATGTCGGCCATGGTGAGGTCGCGCTCCTTCAGCCCGCAGACATCGACGATGGCTTTGAGTCCGACGCTGGGGTTGTTGTTGAGCTGGCGCAGTCCGTGGTAGGCGAGGATGCGGTTTTCGCCCATGATGGGCACGATGTCGCTGGCGATGCTGACGGCCACGAGGTCGAGCAGGGGGATGAGGTTGCTGAAGGCTATACCGTTGCTGATGGCAAATGCCTGCATGAACTTGAAGCCGACACCGCAGCCGGAGAGGTCGAGGCAAGGGTAGGTGTTGCCGGGCATCTTGGCGTTCAAGATGGCCACGGCGGGGGGAAGAAGGGGATCGGGCACGTGGTGGTCGCAGATGATGAAGTCTATGCCGTGGTCTTTGGCATACTGAATTTCATCGACGGCCTTGATGCCGCAGTCCAACACAATAATCAATTTTACTCCCTTGGAGACAGCGTGGTCAATGCCCTGAATGCTGACTCCGTAGCCCTCGTCGTAGCGGTCGGGAATGTAGTATTCGATGTTGGAGTAGAATTGCTGCAAGAATCGATAGACGAGCGCAACGGCTGTGCAGCCGTCCACGTCGTAGTCGCCGTAAATCATGATGCGCTCCCTGTTGCCCATGGCCTGGTTGAGGCGTTCTACGGCTCGGTCCATTCCGTTCATGAGGAAGGGGTCGTGGAGGTCGTGGAGCTGGGGACGGAAGAATTTGCGGACGGCTTCTGCAGTGTCGATGCCTCGGTTCACGAGCATCCGACACAGCACGGGGCTGACTCTGGTTTCATTAGCCAGGGCTTCCGCTGCATCGATTTGTTCCTGTGTTGGAGCTTTGTAGTTCCATGTGTAATTCATTATATATTGTCATTTTTTATTCCAGCTTTGAGTCAGGCAATTTAGCCTTTTTATGATTTGCGAGTAACAGCAAAAAGTGAACATTACGCCAAATTAGCTTGTAAAGGTATGGAAAAATAATGACTCTGCAGCACAGTAATGCGTTAAAATCGGTTAAACGCTTACTTTTCCAGTGAAAAGCCTATGCTTTCGACTGTTTCTTGCAGTGTTTCGTAGGAAAGATGGTCGCCCTCCACGGTCATTTTGCCACTTGGCAAATCGACGGAAACATGGGTGACACCGGGGATGCTGCGGACGGCCTTTTCAACATTGGCGCGGCAGTGGTTGCAGCTCATGCCTTTCACGGTATATTCTGCACGCTGGGCGGCAGAGGGGGCGACGTGGTCGTGGTCGCAGGAACAGGCATGGCCGTGGTCGTGGCCGCAGGAGCAGGTGTGCTTGTGTTGCAACCTCAGCCGCAAGACATTGAGGAGCAAGAGGGCGAGCAGGGCTGTGGATGCCCAGTGCCACCAGCTTGTGGCTTCGTGGCAACAGGCATGGGTGCTGAGCAGGGAGGAGGTGAACCATTCGCGTGGCAAGAGTTGGTCGATGGCCACACCGAAAGCGATGGCGCCCAGCACAATGGAAATCAAATAATAGATTAAAGACTTGCGGCCAAGGACTTTGCCGATGACGAGCATGGAAGCTGCATTGCAAGCCGGTCCTGCCATGAGGAGCACGAGGGCGGAACCAGGTGTGAGGCCCTTCATCATCAGGACGACGGCGATGGGGATGGAGCCTGTGGCGCAGACGTACATGGGGATGGAGATGCAAAGCACAAGGAGCATGGAAAGGAGGGTGTTGTCCTTGAAGACAGCAAAAAATTCGTTGGGGACGAAGACGGTGATGAGTCCGGCAACGATGAGTCCGATGACGAGCCACTTGCCGATGTCTTCCATCATTTCGATGAAGCCGAACTTAAGGGCTTCCTGGATGCGTTGGAAGAAGGTGAGGTTCTTTTGTTCGGAAGAGTCGTGTGGAATGTCGAGAGGTTGGGCTGCGGCTGCGGTGTCGTCGAAGGTGTTGACAAAGGTGCCACCGAGGAGGGCTGTGACAAGAGCCGCGATGGGACGCACCACGGCAAAGGGCAGTCCCATGAGTGAATAGGTGGCAAAGATGCTGTCAACACCTGTTTGTGGAGTGGCTATCATGAAGGAGACAACCGCGCCCTTGCTGGCTCCTTCTCGCCTGAGGGACATAGCTGTAGGGATGACTCCGCACGAACACAGAGGCAACGGGATGCCGAAGAGGGCTGCGTTGAGAACGGAACGGAAGGAGTTGCCCGACAGGTATTTGGTGTAAACGCGATTGGGAATGAAGGCGTGCATCAGCCCTGCTATCAAGAAACCCAAGAGCAGAAAGGGCGACATTTCATTGATGAGGTCTAAAATCTCTCTCATATTTTCTTCTATTAACATTTTGAGTGCAAAAGTACGCCATTTTTTCCGATTAAACAAGGCAATGCGTTAAATTCCGCTTTCTTCTTTCTTTGTACCTCATTTAAAATTCCTACCTTTGCACAAAATTCATAGACAAACACTATAAACATGAAAGAAATCGTCTTAAGCGGCATACGCCCTACAGGAAATTTGCATCTTGGCAACTATTATGGTGCTGTGCAGAATTTCGTGAAAATGCAGGAAGATTACAACTGTTACTATTTTATTGCTGACTGGCATTCTCTGACTACGCACCCGAAACCTGCCGACATTCAAAAGTCGGCCAACACCATTCTGGCAGAATATCTGGCGTGTGGCATTGACCCAGAGAAATCGACCATCTACATCCAGAGCGATGTTCCGGAGACCATCGAATTGTATCTGTACCTGAACATGAATTGCTATCTGGGAGAGCTGGAACGTGTGACTACGTTCAAGGAAAAGGCACGCCAACAGCCTGACAACGTGAATGCAGGACTGCTGACCTACCCTACCCTGATGGCAGCGGACATCTTGCAGCACCGCGCTGCCAAAGTGCCTGTGGGCAAGGATCAGGAACAGAACATGGAGATGGCTCGCAAGTGTGCACGCCGCTTTAATAACATTTATGGTGTCGAATTCTTTCCCGAACCACAGAATTTCTATTTTGGAGACCATGCCATCAAGATTCCTGGCCTGGACGGTTCGGGCAAGATGGGAAAGAGTGAGGGTAACTGCATCTATCTGTATGAAGACGCGAAGTCGATTGAGAAAAAAGTGAAGCGTGCTGTCACTGACTCTGGACCAACAGAGCCGAACCAGCCAAAACCAGAGGTCATTCAGAACCTCTTTACGCTCATGGAGATTGCATCTTCCAAGGAGACCTACGATTATTTCAATGAGAAATGGAACGACATGTCTATTCGCTATGGCGACATGAAGAAGCAACTGGCACAGGACATCGTCACCACCATCGCCCCCATCAGAGAACGCATCCTTGAATATTCTTCAAACCAAGAACTCCTCAACAAAATTGCCAAAAGAGGTGCAGAGAAAGCACACGACAGTGCCGCTGCCACCCTACGCGAAGTCCGCAAGATTATTGGTTTCAAGGTTTATTAATAACACACCATGGTGGATGTGTTATAATACGCGCTCATCGTCTTTCAAAAAATATAGTCCAGCAAAGTCAAGGAAAAGAGCCATGGGAAACTGTGCTATTCAAGTTTACCTTGGCTCTTTTTGGGCTTTGCAGGACACAAACTTTCAATGATTGAAACTTAGTTCACCAACAAAAGTTACACAAACAAAAGAGGTTCCCCGGCATATCTGCCGGGGAACCCCCTCAAGAAGGCGGCGACCTACTCTCCCGCATTGCGGTGCAGTACCATCGGCGCGCCCGGGCTTAACTTCTCTGTTCGGGATGGGAAGAGGTGGAACCCCGGGGCTAAAGCCACCCAAGTCGTGTC
>JAFTEV010000092.1 GCA_017453465.1 Bacteroidaceae bacterium
GAGCGGATGAATGGAGCTATTCAGGAAATCAGAACCATTGGCAGAGGCTATGCTACGGCCAAGCGCTTTAGGACTGCAATACTGTTCTTCTATGGAGACTTGGATTTGTACTAACCAACACAAAATCTCGTAGAACCCTTGTGTGAGAAGAATGTTTGGATTGTTACGGAAGAGGCTTGTTCTTTGGAGAGGGTGATAGGGATTAGTCTTCTTCGGGAAATGTGTATTCGCGAGTGTTTTTAACGCCTAAGGCTCCCATGTATTTTTCAATCCTTCCCAGTACGATGACGTACTTGCCGAGGTTTTCTGGATGAGCACTGAGGTTGAGGGCATTGCGGGCGGGTAAGTAAGTGGAACCTGTGCTTAACTGGACGGCAATGCAATTGTTGTAGTCGCGCTCATTGGGGGAGTCTGCAAGGACAATATTGCTTTCTACGGGGAAAGTAAGTTCAAAGGATGTTTGTGAAATGTTGTTTTTGTTTTTCCGAACATAGCCGACGATGTAGCCTTTCACGGTGCATTCAGTGATACTTGCAATGGCATTTTCGTTGAAATAGTCTGTGAGTTCGTTGCGCATATAGGAAACCGTGTAGGTGTCGATGCTTAGCGGGTCTTTGCCAGATAAGTCGTTGTCGTCATAGTTCTCTGGGTCTTGGGGCGTAGGCGTGTTTCCAGTTCCGTCATTATTATTTCCAGTTTCGTCATTGTTATTCTCTGTTCCATCGCCATTGTTGTTGGGGGTGGAGTTGTAGTTTTCGTAGTCGAAATCGTCTTCGAGCATCTTGTGCTTGGTGACGTTTTTCATGCCGACGGTGCCCATGTAGGAGGTGATGGTACCATATATTCCAACTTTTTGCTTGAGATTTTCGGGGTGCGTGCTGAGGTTCAGTGCTTCGCGCACCTGTTTGCTCGCGGCTGGTGTCGTGTTGAGCTGTACGGGGATGCAATTGTGGTAGTCCGTTTCCAAAGGGCTGTCGGCCAACAGAATGTTTGACAGCTTGTTGCCGGCGGCGAATTGTGCGGATGACATCTTTGTGCCATTGACGTAGCCAACGATGTATCCGCAGACCCAGACGGTCGTGTCGGTAGAAATGTCCCCACAAATGATGTCATCCACCGACCGTGCCGTAATGTTTTCCTCACTGCTGCCCGCCGTGTTTTTCGTCTCCTGCGGAAGGTCGGTGTTGAGCTTCTCGCAGGAATGCAGCATCAGCATGAGGACAGCAACGATGTAAAGCCACTTTCTTTCCATCCTTTTTCGTGTTTTGCGACAAAGGTACGAATAAATGTTGTAATCACGATAGCGATTGGGCAGAAATCGTGCAAATTAGCCCGAACAAACAGGTTTCAGACGGGGAGCAATGCTGTGGAAAACCAGCGTTGCCCCCCTGTAAATGTTGCGAGATTGAAGAAAGAACGGAGCGAGATAGGCTTTAAAACTATAAATCATTGTTTGATTCTTAAGAATCGCACAATGATTCTTAAGAATCAAACAATGATTTACAAGAATCAAACAATGATTCTTAGTTTTATTGCCTATCTGAGCGGGAAGGAAACGAAGTGCCGGAAAGTTGGGTGTGATTAAAAATGAAGATTGGACTTCATTTTTCGGGGTGCAGTTGACGTGTAATTCAGGTTTTTCACGTACATTTGCAGAAAAATCAGACTATGCAAATACGAGTAAAGGCTCCAGACGGGGCGGTGCAGGGACGCATCGTGTTGCCGTCGTCGAAGAGCATCAGCAACCGTGCGTTGGTGCTCAATGCGTTGGCTGGCAGTGCGGAACTGCCTCGGAATGTGAGCGATTGTGACGATACGAAAGTGATGCTCAGGTGGTTGCAGGAGCGTCCGCAGGTGGTTGACATCGGTGCGGCGGGCACGGCCATGCGTTTCTCCACGGCTCTGCTGGCTGTGGGCGAGGGTGTGCACACCATTACGGGCACGGAGCGGATGCGCAACCGTCCCATCGGAGTGCTGGTCGATGCCCTGCGGCATCTGGGTGCCGATGTGTCGTATGTGGAGCGCGAAGGCTATCCGCCCCTGCGCATTGCGGGACGTGGCGGGCTTCTTGGCGGCCAGATTGTGCTGCCAGGCAACGTCAGCAGCCAATACATTTCGGCCCTGCTGATGATTGCACCCACAATGGAGCAGGGACTGCGGCTGACCCTGACTGGCGAGGTGGTGAGCCGTCCCTACATCAACATGACGATGAGCATGATGCGTGAGTTTGGTGCCCACGTGGAATGGCTGTCCGACAGCGAGATAACTGTGGCGCACGGGGCTTACTGTCCGCGCCGCTACACGGTGGAAAGCGACTGGAGTGCCGCCAGCTACTGGTACGAACTGCTGGCTCTGTCCCAGTCGGCAGAGGCCACGGTGGTGCTGCCCAGTCTGTTCGCTCAGAGTTTGCAGGGCGACAGCCACGGGCAGGAGGTCTTTGAGCTGCTGGGTGTCCACACGGAACACGTGGACGATGCTGTGCGGCTGACGAAGAAACCCTGCGCGGTGGAGCGGCTGGACTATAACTTTGTGGAAATGCCCGATTTAGCTCAGACTTTTGTCGTTACCTGCTGTCTGCTGAACGTGCCGTTCCACTTCACGGGCTTGCAAAGTCTGCGGATTAAAGAGACCGACCGCATCCGTGCCTTGGAGGTGGAGCTGGCCAAGCTGGGCTATGTGCTGGAAGACCGCCATGACAGCGAACTGCTGTGGACGGGACAGCGCACTGAGCCACAGGCTGATGCCGCCATCGATACCTACGAAGACCACCGCATGGCCATGGCGTTTGCACCTGCGGCACTGCGGTTGGGCACGTTGCGCATCAACCATCCCGAAGTGGTCTCCAAATCATATCCCCGTTACTGGGAAGACCTCTGTGCGGTGGGCTTCACTGTGGAAAGGAGGGACCTGTGATTTACCTTGTGTTTGCCATCATTCTGCTGGGCTTTTTTGCCCTGGCAGCAGGTTTCGTGCGCGAACAGCGGCTGAAGGCTCAGTTGCGCCGTGGCGAGATTGCGGAACTGCCCAGCATTCAGCAGGTGCAGGACATGGAGTGCTGCGGCCAGCACGAGACCTGCGAGAAAGAGAGCCTGCTGGCTGCTGTGAGCAAAGAGATTGAATATTACAATGATGAAGAACTGGACCGCTACCGTGGCACACCCTCAGAGGGCTACAGCGAGGCCGCTGTGGAAGAGTTTCGCGAGGTGCTCTACACCATGCAGGAAGACGAAGTGGCTGGCTGGGTGCGTTCCCTCCAGCTCAGAGCCGTAGAGTTGCCCGCCGAGCTAAAGGACGAAGTCTTTATGATTGTGGGGGAGCGCAGAGGGTGAGGTTGTTTTAAGTTGCAATAGCTCATAATTTTATTAGCTTTAGTAAAAAGGTGGGAGAATATTTTTGCCTTTCGGGATTTTTGCTTAACTTTGCCGCCATAAAACTGAAAAACGATTTGTTTATGGAGTAAAAAAGAAAATTAAAGACATATAGAAATTGAAGCGTTTGCTTTTAGTTCTTGCTTTCTAGAATTTCGCCAAAATTAAGAAGTAACCAAGATTAAAAGTTTAACGTTCACGCCAATGGCGTGGACTTTTACTAGTATATGGTTACACGGTGTTTGGCGATACCTTAGAAAGCGTAGACGAAGTAATTAGTCCACGTTTTCTTTTTCTGTCTTCCCCCAGCCCTTTGGACTAACACTAATTTTATTCATTAACAACAAATTATTTAAAAAAGAAGATTATGAAAAAGATTTTCTCACTATTGATGATGGCACTGCTGCCGATGCTGGCCAGCGCAGAGAATGAAGGTTTTAAGTTCGCAGACATTACAATAATGCCAGGCGAGACAGAAGCCATGTTGGCTATAGAGTTTAATGATGATGTTCCTCTTTATAGTTATTCTTTTAATATAGCACTCCCTAATGGGGTAAGTCTTGATAAAGAAAAATTGGAAGAGGATGGTGAATACTATACGGTAACAGATGATTTGATAAATCATAATCGCTGTAGCAATTATGTGGATCCATGTATTAATCCTCTGAGTAATGATACAATTAGATTTGTAGATTTTGGGACAGTGTTAAATAAGAAAGACATCCTTAAAAAAGGTTCTGGTCCCTTATTTTATATTCCCTTGAATATCGAAAGTAATATGAAAGTCGGCATTTATGATATTATATTATTTAGACAAGAAGTTATTAGTACTTCTACTTATAAACCAGATGACTTCACAGGCAAACTCATTGTCGGAAATCCCGCTACCAACTCCATCACAACCACTGATGTTACAGCACGCCCTGGCAAGACATTCACGCTGCCTCTCAATCTGGAAAACACGGATGAAATCACAGAAGCAGACTTCAAGCTGACATTGCCAGAAGGCGTGACGCTGGAGAGCGCGAAGGTGACAAGCCGTGGCAACGGCCATGAAGTGGACTACAAGCTGCGGGCTGGCAAATACAACTTTGAAGTTTTCTCGGAGAAAGGAAATGCTTTCAACGGCACAGAGGGCGCATTTGTGGAACTTACTTTGAAGGCTGACGCTGGCATCGCTGCGGGTGACTACAACATCCAGATTTCTGACATATCGCTGATTACGGTTGACGACAAGGAGGTCACCGTGGCCGACTTCACCGCCAAGCTGACCATTGAGGAACCGACTGCAACCATCACTGCAAGCAGCATTGCTGCAAAGGCTGGCAAGAGCATCGTGCTGCCCATCAACTTGGAGAACGACAACGAAATCACAGATATGGAGTTCAAGCTGACTTTGCCAGCAGAAGTGACACTGGAGGGTGCAGCCGTCACTGACCGTGGCGCAGACCAGGAAGTAAGCTACAAACTGCGCAGTGGCAGCTATAAGTTTGAAGTTTCATCACCAGCAGGACAGCCATTCAGCGGCACAGAGGGTGCAGCCGTGAACATCACGCTGAAGACCGACAAGACCACTGCTGCGGGTGACTACGACATCCAGGTTTCCGACATCCTGCTGATTACCAAGGAGGGCAAGGAAATC
>JAFTEV010000010.1 GCA_017453465.1 Bacteroidaceae bacterium
CTGTCTTTGTTGTACTTATAGGAAGCGACATGGAAAGACAACTTTCTGTGGAAATCAGCAATGTTGGCTTGAATCGAAGTCTTGGTCGGGATGTGTGTGCTGACCAAAGGGCACGAAAAAAGCGTGAACTCTCACTCTGCCTGCCCGTCTCTTTAGGTCGTAGGAAACCTCGCAAATAAACAGACAAAGTCCGATGCCCACGCCGTCGGTATTTATGTATAGCACCCCGTGAAAGTGTGCGTGAGGATCCAACGATCCTCGGCACACTAACGGGATAGCTTAGAATACCTACCCGTAGCATCCACTCTGCAATGTTCTTGATTTGCGGTTTTGAATTTCCTACGTTCAAAGAAGCCAAAAACAAAGCGTTGTAAGACGCTGATTTATATGTCTGTCCCCACCTTCACAGCTCCCATTGGGAGCATGTACGGCGTGGACTTGGGCGCAAAGGTACGAATAAATTTAGAAATGAGCGAATTATTTTGCAGATTTTTTCTTAGGGCTTATTCTTTGGGGGTGAAAAAGCAGTGCCGCAGAAATGAGAGAACTATGCCGTTTAGCTGGCATAGTTCTCTCGCTTCTGTAGCACTGTGATGTTGAAAAGGTAGCACTGTGATATTGAAAAGCTGTCACTGCGGTGTTGAAACTGTAGCACTGTGGTGTTGAAAAGGTGCCACTGTGGTGATACAAAAATACAACTTAAGTGAGACTGCGCTATCCTCTCTGTGCCGTCGTGATTTACTTCTTCAGGACTTTCTTTCCTTGGTGGATGAAGATGCCTTTGGCGGGGGCTTTCACTTGTCGCCCATCGAGGCTGTAGTATCGGTCGTCCTGATGAGTGGCTGGTTGTTGCTGGGGGATTTGCTGTATTCCTACGGCGAGGCGGTCGGAGTCTGTGGGGCGCAGGGTCATACAGTCCACGTTGGGCATCCATGACGAACTGGACTTGTTGTAAAGGCGGATGGTGTTTTCGCCTGGTTGCAGGGTGACGGTGAGCGACTTGCTGCCTACTGTGCCCCAGCCACCAGAGTTGCACGAGAGGGTCTTCAGGTCTTTGCCGTTGACATTGACCACGATGTTGCGTGTGTCGCCAGAGATGTACTTGATGACCATGGTGTAGTCGCCGCCTTGGTCGCTATAGACGTTGCGCCACTGCAGGTCGTTCTTGGGGTCACAGCCCAGCCAGCCCGCATACATGCCACCCGAACAGGCGGAGTTCCCTTCATAGATGGCCGACTTGTAGGCTTGGTTGTTGAAGATTTCCTGATACTTGCCCAGATAAGCTGTCTCTGCCTCGTAGAGCAGCCGTTCAAGGCGTGTCTCTGCCTCCAGGCGGTAGATGCGTGTGCCGTGGGCTGGGACGCTGACCGAGATGGACTCCCTCATGGGTTCCAGGTCTTTCTTGTTAAAAAGGTCGCGCACGGCTACGCTGCCAGCCAAGTCGAGGTCTGCGAAGGGAATGCTCATTTCTGCTGCCTTGTCCGAGGGATTGTAGAAAGCCACGGCGCGTGTGGTGCTGTAAGGTTCCTCAATGTCCTTCACCAGTACGTAAGTGTCGCCCACGTGTTGCACGACGTATGCCTGCAAGCAGAGGGTGTCTTGGTTCAGTGCAATGAGTTCGGTATTCTTCAGCAGGGCTAATGTGGTGGCGTTGAGGTTCGACATATCGCAGCCAATGAGCAGCGGACTGGCCATGATGCACCACATACCGAAGTGCGTGCGGTCTTCTTCTGCCGTCAGGCCACGGCCTACTTCCAGCATGTCCATATCGTTGTAGTGTCCGCCGTAGCAGTAGGCTGAGAGGTAGAGGTTCTGCTTCAGGATGTCACGGACGGACTGCCACGAGGCGTTGATGTCGCCCGTGGTTCGCCAGCTGGCAGCTATGTCGTGCACCCAGTTGCCGGGGTAGTCCCAGCGGCACACGTTCATGCGGACATCGGTGCGGCCTGTGTTCTCGATGGCTTTGGCAATTTGCTTGTAGCGGGTTTCTGCGTCCAGGTTGAGGTGTTCGCTGTTGTGGTAATCCACGCCGCCACAGAAGTCAACCTTGATGAAGTCGAATCCGCACTCCTTGAAGAAGAAGTCGCAGTCGCGCTGGTCATAGCCATAAAGCCCCACATCGTGGGCAATGGTGTCGCCGCCATGATAGTTGCCGCAGGTGTTCTTACCGCCGTCGCTATAGATTCCGGCCTTCATGCCGAGGCGGTGGATGTAGTTGACTACGGGTTTCAGTCCGTTGGGGAAACGTGTTTTGTGGATGAGCAGTTCACCCGTCTTCTTGTTGCGTCCGCCAAAGTAGCCGTCGTCGATGTTGATGTGTGTATATCCCGCTTTCAGCAACCCTTGTCGGCGCATGGCGGCGGCTTGGTTCTTGATGGTTGTTTCGCTGATGTTGAGTCCGAAGGTGTTCCACGAACTCCAGCCCATGGTGGGGCGATCTTGTGCAGTTGCACTGCTGATGCTGCAGACCAGCAATGCTGTTGTGATGAAGTGGTGCATATTATCTAAGTATTTTCTTTCCGTTGTGAATATAGATGCCGTGGGTGGGAGTTTTGGTTGGAATGCCTTGCAGGGTGTAGTAGGTGGCATCGTCCAGGCTGCTGGCTTGGGGTGTAGTGATGCTGGTGGCTACATCGGCTGTGGCTTGTATGCCGATTTCGGCAGCAGAGGTCCAGGGCTTTCCGTTGATTTCCGACTTGGCTACAAACTTGAGGTAACGCCCTGCGGTGGGGGTCGCGAGGGGAGCTACCTGCATGGCGGTGGTGTTTTTGAACTCCCCGCTGCATACAGCTGTGCCCCAGTTCTTGCCGTCGGTGCTGAGATACACCTCGTAGGCTTTGACCATGCCGTTCTGACTGCCGTCGGTGCGTGCCGTGTAGGTGAAGGCAGACACCAGGTAGGTTCTCACCATGTCGATGATGAGCGTATGTGGCGGCGTGGGTTCGCTGCCCCAGTATTCAGTGTGCCAGAAGGTGCTGGTGTTGCCGTCGAAGGCAAGTTTGGCTTCATTGCCGCTGTGCTGGCTGTCTGCACTCACCAGCTTCCATGTGCCTTTGTTGATGAAGAGGTCGAAGTCGAAGGAGAGGGTGGGGCTGTCGAGCAGTCCGTCGGCTGTGGCGTATGCCTTGACGGTGCAAGCGTCGTTGTGGATGATGGTTGTCTGGTACTTTCTGTATTCTTCGCCGTCAATGCTGTAGTAGATGCTTGCTTTCGGGGTGGTGGTGCTCAGTTTGATGCGCCCATTGCTGAGACGCTCGCAGCGGACGGGCTGGCACTGGGGAATCTCGATGCGTGCGGCTTCTACCAGACGGGTCTCTGGGGTGACGGGCATGAGGATGAAGCGGAAGGAGGTGTCGGTAGCCTTCAGTTCGTACTTGTCCATCACTTCGGGGCCACAGCTGGCATTGCCCAGTCCGCGTGTGGCGGCATCGAGCGAGACGACGGCAGTATTGCAACGCTTGAACTGGTAGGTGTGGCGACTGCGGGTGCTGCGGTTGGTGTAGTTGTCTTCTGGGCGGAAATGCACGGCTGATGCGGCCATCTGGTCAGGTGCAATGAAGAGGAGTCCGCTGTTTTGCTGCTCATCGGTAAGTGCCATCCAGCGTACTTCCTGTTTTGTGCCGTGCTCTTGTGGCAAGATGTATTCCTCATACTGGTCGGTGACGGTACTCCTGTAGATGGCGGGCAGACAGGCTTCCTTGCGGTCGCGGTAGCTGTCCCAAGGGCCACGGCCAAACCACGCCAGCTGTTCCATGTCGGCAGGCATTTCCAGTTGGAAACCTATCTTGGGCAGAACGGCACCTTCCGATGAGGGCTTGATGAAGGAATTGACCATGACGGTTCCGTTGGCACAGACGAGGAAGCTGAGTTGCACGTTGAAGGCTGTGCCGTTCAGTCCCGTATGCGTACTGGTGAGGGTGACGGTGGCAGTCTTTGCGTCTGCGCCCAGGGCGTATTCAGCCTGAATGCCCTTGGGGGTGAGTTTGCGCAGACCCATGTTGTCCCATGTGGAGGTCTTGTTGCCATCGTTGTCGGTGGGCAGGCGGAAGCAGTTTAGCAGTATGGGCTTGCTGAGCAGCGACACATTATTATATATATAGCCAGTCAGTGTGCCCTGCTGTCGGCTGAAGGTCATCTGCCATGTGGGGGTGTAGAGCCGAATGTTCTGCCCCTCTTCCTCGATGTTGATGGGTGCCTCGTTCTCCAGTCGAGCCAGGTCGTAGAGGGGCTTCTGTGCCGTCTGCACAGGCAGCTTCTCTTCGGCCACGATGTAGCCAGCTTCGGCCCACAGCGTGTTTTCCTTCTGTGTGGCTGTGAAGTGAACGAAAGCCTCTTTTGCCTTGTCGAGCGACGAGAGGGCGGCGAGGTCGAGTGTGACCCTTACGCTGTCGCTGGGAGCCACCTCGGTGTCGATGGTGCCACGGCTCAGCACGTTTCCTTCTTCGTCCTCAAGCGTATAGGCCACGCCCCAGGTGGTGCTGGGCAGGAAGGCCGTCTTGTTCTTCACAAGGAACGTGCTGGGGCGGCCTTGCACGGGCTTGAACTCCAGTGGCTGGTACACCTTCTTCGTGTTATAGGTCTTGGCGGTGTAGCTCCAGTCGGGGTGCACCAGTCCGTTGATGCAGAAGTTGCCGTCGTTAGGATTGTCACCGAAGTCGCCGCCGTATGCCCAGTACTGCTGCCCTGTGCTGCTGGTGGTCAGGAGACCTTGGTCTTTGAAGTCCCAGATAAATTCACCCGTGAGGCAGGGGTACTTCTCGTAGAGGTCGAACATTTCGCGCACGTTTCCCATGGAGTTTCCCATGGAGTGGCTGTTCTCGCACTGGATGTGAGGCTTCTGTCCTGTCTTTCCCTGCCGTGAAGAGCCAATCCAGTTGATGGTTTCGTAGCTGGCATACATGGTGCTGCTCACGTCGCCGTAGTCGCTGTTGCCTTCGTAGTGTATCAGTCGGGTCTTGTCGAGCTGCTTGATGGCGTTGGCAGCATACTGGAAGTTGTTGCCGCCGCCCGATTCGTTACCCAGCGACCAGATGACGATGCTGGCATGGTTGCGCAGCCAGCGCACCTGATTGGTGGAGCGTTCCACCATGGCACTACGGAATGTGGCCACGGAGGAAAGCCGCTGGTTGGCGTGGCACTCCACGTTGGCTTCGGCCAGCACGTAGAGGCCGTAGCGGTCGCACAGGTCGTAGAAGACGGGGTCGTTGGGGTAGTGGGATGTGCGCACAGCGTTGATGTTGAGCCGCTTCATGGTCTTGATGTCCTCTTCCATTTCGGCAGCAGTGACGGCACGTCCGTTCACGGGGCTGAAGTCGTGGCGATTCACGCCGTGGAAGATGATGCGCTGTCCGTTGATGAGCAGTGCGCCGTCTGTGCGCACAGAGACTTCGCGGAAGCCCACCTTGCTGCCACGGATGTCAATGGTCTTGCCCCCGCTGTCGTGCAGGGTGAGCACAAGGTCGTAGAGGTTGGGCGTTTCGGCAGTCCACTTCTGGGGTGCACTGACCGCCATGCTGAGGCTGAGTTCCGCTGCTGTGCCTACGGGCTGGGAAGTCTGGCCAACGACGGTTCCGTCCTTTTCGATGCGGGCTTCCACCGTTCCGCCGCTGGGGATGGCACCTCCGAGCGTGACTTTCACGTTGGCTGTGGCGTTGGTGTAGCTGTTGTCGAGGTCGGTGGTGAAGAAGTAGTCGCGAATCTGGCTCTTGGGGGCAGCCCACAGGAAACAGTGCCGCTGAATGCCCGTCAGTCGCCAGTAGTCCTGACACTCCAGGAAGGAGCCGCTGGTGAAGCGATAGACTTGCAGGGCGATGGTGTTTTCGCCTTCTTCCAAGTAGTCTGTGATGTTAAACTCAGAGGGCAGGTAGGAATCTTCGCTGTAGCCAACGCGCTGTCCGTTAATCCAGAGGTAGTAGCCGTGTCCCACTCCGTTGAAGCGCACATACACGTCGCGGCCAGCCCAGTCTGCTGGCACAGTGAAACGGCGGCGGTAGGTGCCCACGGGGTTAGGCATGTTGCTGTTGTAGGTGAACCAGCTGGGACGGCCAGCCATCACGCTGTAGGTAGATTCGTCGAAGGAGAACGGGTAGGCCACGTTGCAATAGAGCGGCTTGTCCCAGTTCTTTTTGTTGTGGTGCAGACCGTACACCTGCCAGCTGGAGGGCACATCAATGTCGCTCCATCCGCTGTCGTTGTAGTCTTTCCCGCAGGCTTTGGCGTTGGCCAGTGCAGGATTCTTCACCCAGAAAAACTTCCATGTGCCGTCCAGCGACAGGTAGTAGGGCGAAAGGCTCATGTCGTTCTGCTGGATGTCGCTCTCCTTCAGCATGGGGATGCTGACGCAATGCGCTTCTTCTCGGTTCACATGACTGATGGTGGGGTCGTCCCATTCTTTTCCCGTTTGTGCCTGGCAGACACTGGAGGCAACGAGGAGGGAAGTGAAAAGTGAAGATTTTATTTCCATTTCTCAAATTGGTTTACGTTTTGCTGGCAAAGATACGCTAAAAACAGCAAATAGCTTGTCGTTTGTGTTACAACAACTTTAAATTATGAAAGAAAATGTTTCGTTTTCTCCATGATGGGTAACTTTTGTTCAAAAAAATGTGGAATCCATCGAATAAGCAGAAAAAATCCGTTAAATTTGCGGCGTAAAAGTAATCTGTATGGATAAACGAAGTCTTGACATTGCCTATTTCCTTTCTTTCTGCATCGAACAATATAAGGCGGCGAAGCATCTGTCTGGAGCAGAGGTCGTGGAAACATTCAGCCAGTATGGTGTACTGGAATATCTGGAAGAGCATTTTGAACCGCTCCACACTCAGAGTCGTCAGTGGCTGATGGAAGATATAGAGGAGTATATCAAAGTGAGGAAAGGAGAGGCAGCATGAAACTATATCATGGAAGTCTGGTTGCCATCAGTCAGCCAGAGATACGCCAGGCCACTCATACACTTGACTATGGCCGTGGCTTCTATACAGCCACGTCCTGCGAGCAAGCTGAGGCTTGGGTCAGACGGAAGGGGAATGAACGGAAATCTCCGCGAGGCTTTGTCAATGTTTATGAGTTCGACCATTCCGCTTTGGGGAAGCTGAAGAGCTTTCTGTTCTATAAACCAACAGAAGAGTGGGTTGACTTCGTCATGCAGAACCGCACGGTGAAAGGGTTCTGCCATGACTACGACATCGTATATGGGCCAGTAGCCAACGACCGCGTTTATGCAGCCTTTGCTCTTTACGAGGGTGGTGTGCTGAACAAGCAGGAACTTATCAGGGAATTACGGGCTTATCAGTTGGTGGACCAATACTTGTTCCATACAGAGGCAGCTTTGCAGTCATTGACTTTTATTGAAGCAAAGGAGATTTTGCTATGAATCTGGATGTCAATCAAGAGAACCTTTACTTGTTTCTGCCCTCAAAAATCAGTTGGATGGCCAGAATGCTGGCCAAAGACAAAGGGGTAAGCCTGTCGGAAGCTATCAAAACCATATACACTTCCGACACCTACCGCCGTCTGGAGACGGAGAACACCAAATTATGGCACCTCGGCCCTGTAGCCTTGTATGAGGATATGGGGTGATGCCTGAAAATCGAAACCTTTATGCTATTACCTTATTATAATAAAGACCTCGTGGAGGCTGGCCTGGACGAGGCGGGGCGTGGATGTCTGGCGGGCAGTGTGTATGCTGCGGCAGTCATCTTGCCGAAGGATTACCACAACGAGAAACTGAACGACTCGAAGCAACTGACGGCTCGGCAGCGGATGGCATTGCGGACCGAGATTGAGCGCGATGCAGTGGCGTGGAGCCTGGGCATTGTGACGGCCCGCGAGATTGATGAAATGAACATCCTGCGGGCCAGCATCACGGCCATGCACCGAGCCATCGACGGACTGGGCGTGAAGCCAGAGGCGCTGATTGTGGATGGCAACCGCTTCCTGCCCTACAAGGGCTTGCCCTACACCACGATTGTGAAGGGCGACGGCAAGTACCTCAGTATTGCGGCGGCCTCGATTCTGGCCAAGACCTACCGCGACGAGTACATGGCGGAGCTGCACAGGGAATACCCCTTCTACGGGTGGGACCACAATGCGGGCTACCCCACGAAGGAACACCGCCGGGGCATCAGTGAGCACGGCCCCTCGCCCTATCACCGCATGACGTTCAACCTGCTGGGCAGCAGCCAGCTGGAACTCCCCTTTGCCGATGGAAATTGACAAACTCACGAAGCAATTGCGTCTGCTGGAGCTGCTGGTGGCCGACCCGCCCAGAAGCCGTGAACAGCTGTGCGAGGAGCTGGGGCTTTCGCGACGCACATTATATAGGTACATGGAGCTTTTCCGTGAAGCGGGCTTCCATGTCGGCATGACTAAACAAGCCTTCACAGTGAAGCCCAGTTCGCCCTTCATCCAGAAGTTGACGGCCCGTGTCCGTCTGACCACGAGCGAACAGGTCATTATCCACAACCTCCTTGAGAAGCAGGACGACAGCAACATGGCTGTCAGGAACCTGAAAGCTAAGTTCCGCGATGCCTACGGAATGAAGTTTGTCGGCGACACGGCTGCAGACCGGAATGTGGCGCAGAACACCGAACTGCTGCTCCGGGCCATAGAGCAAAAGCGGCAGGTGTGCATCCGTGGCTACCTCTCGCCCCACAGCCAGACACGGAGCGACCGTGTGGTGGAGCCGTTCAAGTTCCTTCAGGCCGGGCGCGAAGTGCGTTGCTACGAGCCGTCGAGCGGAATGTGCAAGTCGTTCAAGCTGGTGCGCATGAACGGGCGCATCGAAGTCCTGCCCCAGCCGTGGCAGCATGAGCGCGAGCACCGAAGCTACTACACCGATATGTTCGGCTTTTCGGGCGAGACCACCTACCGCATCAAGCTCCGCCTGGGCTACCTCTCTGCCCACCTGCTCATGGAGGAGTACGGCGTGCCGGACTACCAGCTGGTCATTCTCGACGACACGCATTGGCTCTTTTCCACCCGCGTGTGCAGTTTTCAGGGCATAGGCCGCTTCGTGATGGGGCTGGCTGGTGACATCGAAATCCTCGAAGGGGCAGAGTTTAAGCAGTACATTCGGGGTGTTTTACAAAACTTAACAAAATTCGCCGAAAACAGCCTCTAATTTCAGTTTTGTGCCATAATTTGTCACAAAAAAGTTCGTTACTTTGCAGCGTGAAAAGAAATAATAACCGATTAACACCCCATTCACGCAATATGAAAGCACAAGTAACAACCTCCGCAACCTTCGCTCCTGCGAACTTCCGTTCCCTGTCGAACCTCCTCAGCACCGCCTCCCTGTCGAAGCGGCTGGCCAGTACCGATTTCATCCAGAGCCTGTCGGAACTCTTCTCCGCTGTGCTCGAAGAGGAGGTCACTCCCATGCAGACCCTCTGTCTGCTGAACTCCGTGCTGGCTTTCACCCTGACGGTCTTTCCGCTTGGCATCCCTTTCGTGCTCCGCACAGTCTTCTTGGCCTGGTTCGGCATCAGTCTGCTCCAGTGCCGTCAGGCCGGCATGGGCCGGTAGGGAAAGCACCCCAACCCATAGGACAAACCCCGCTGCGAATAGGAAAACTCCATTTGCAGCGGGCTTTTTTTGCAGTAATTTTGCAGTGTGAAAGTTCAGCGGCAGCGGTGGCTTTCCATTCTCCACCAGCCAACGGTTCACTCTCCAATCAGGCAGCTCTCTTTCTACTATATATTTTACACTTAATTTTATTGGTTCTGAAGGTAGCCTTTCGTGAGAAACGCTGCCTTCTTTCGTTATGCCAGCTGCCTTCTTTCTTCATTCCCAATGCTTTCGCCCCGCCTTGCCACTACTCCCGAAACTCGCTCTGGCCACCAAACAAACTTTCTCCTACTTCCTTCTGTTCTCATTCGCATAGGCATATATTCTATAAATCATTGTTTGATTCTTAAGAATCACACAATGATTCTTAAGAATCAAACAATGATTTACAAGAATCAAACAATGATTCTAAGAAAATATGCCTATGCGAATGAGTTTGGTCTGGTGTGTAGCAGAAAAAAGTGTGCACCGTGGCCGATTTTGCAGCGGTGTGTCCTGCGGCTGTCGGTGGGGTGAAGATTTGCATTTGAAACACTATTCTTTAAATATAGGATGTGTTATTTGAAAAAATATTTGTACCTTTGCGGCGAAAAGAGTGCCTTGGAACACGAAAAAGGCAGTTCTTTACGTTATCAATAACAGCAAACTAAGAGAAAAATGACTATAGAGCAAAGAATTGTAGAAGGTGTGCAGGCGGCAGTGAATGCGCTGTACGGCATGGAGGCAAGCCCTGCACAGGTGCAGTTGCAGAAGACCAAGGCTGAGTTTGAAGGCCACCTGACGGTGGTGGTGTTCCCCTTTGTGAAGGCGGCTCGGAAGAGTCCCGAACAGGTGGGGCAGGAGATTGGCCAGCGACTGACAGAATTGCTGCCCGACGTGGTGAGCAGGTTCAACGTGGTGAAAGGCTTTCTGAACCTGGTCATCAGCGATGCGCCGTGGATAACACTCCTCAACGAAATCAACGCCACACCTCAGTATGGCTTCAGGCAGGCCACAGCGGAGAGTCCGCTGGTGATGATTGAATACTCGTCGCCAAACACCAACAAGCCGCTCCACCTTGGACACGTGCGCAACAACCTGTTGGGTTCGGCCCTGGCCCGCATTGTGGAGGCGGGCGGCAACCGTGTGGTGAAGACCAACATTGTCAATGACCGTGGCATCCACATCTGCAAGTCGATGCTGGCGTGGCTGAAGTACGGCCAGGGCGAGACCCCAGAGTCGAGCGGCAAGAAGGGTGACCACCTCATCGGCGACTACTATGTGGCTTTCGACAAGCACTACAAGGCCGAGTGTGACGCACTGGCCCAGGAATACATTCAAGGGGGCATGGCTCCCGAAGAAGCCAAGGAAAAGGCCAAGCAGGAAGCACCCCTCATCAAGGAAGCCCATGCCATGCTGGTGCGCTGGGAACAGAACGACCCCGAAGTGCGTGCACTCTGGCGGAAGATGAACCAGTGGGTGTATGCCGGATTTGACGAGACTTACCGCATGATGGGTGTGTCGTTTGACAAGATTTACTACGAGTCGGAAACTTACCTGGAGGGCAAGCAGAAGGTGCTGGAAGGACTGGAGAAGGGCTTGTTCTACCGCCGCGAAGACGGCTCGGTGTGGGCCGACCTCACTGCCGACGGGCTGGACGAGAAGCTGTTGCTCAGAAGTGACGGCACGTCGGTGTATATGACGCAGGACATCGGCACAGCCAAGCTGCGCTACGAAGACTATCCCATCGACAAGATGATTTACGTGGTGGGCAACGAACAGAACTACCACTTCCAGGTGCTCAGTATCCTGCTCGACCGGCTGGGCTTCAAGTGGGGCAAGGACTTGGTTCACTTCTCCTACGGCATGGTAGAGCTGCCCAACGGCAAGATGAAGTCCAGGGAGGGCACCGTGGTGGATGCCGACGACCTGATGGCTGCCATGGTGGAGGATGCCTACACTGCCAGCGCCGACAAGATGAAGACCCTCGACATGCCCGAAGCGGAGGCACGCGAGGTGGCAAGGAAGGTGGGCCTGGGCGCACTGAAGTATTTCATCCTGAAGGTAGATGCACGAAAGAATATGCTGTTCAATCCCGCAGAGTCGATTGACTTCAACGGCAACACGGGACCCTTTATCCAATATACCTACGCCCGCATCCAGAGCATCCTCAGAAAGGCTGCCGAGCAGGGCATAGAGATTCCTGCCGCGCTGCCGACCAGCATCAGCATTTCGGAGAAAGAGACTACCCTCATACAGAAACTGAGCCAGTTCCCCGCTGCGGTAGCACAGGCCGGCACGGACTACAGTCCTTCGGGTATCTGCAATTACTGCTATGAGCTGACCAAGGAGTTTAACCAGTTCTACCACGACTTCACCATTCTGGGCGAACCGGACGGCAACCAGAAACTCTTCCGCCTTTCGCTGGCCAAGGCTGTAGCCAAGGTTGCACAGCTGGGCATGGGGTTGCTGGGCATTGAGATGCCAGAGCGGATGTAGGGAGCATTAAAAGTTAAAAATTAGAAGTTAAGAGTTAAAATGGGCAGTTAAGGAGTGAAGTAGTTATCGCTTCGCTCGTCCTTCAGACAGGAGTTAAGCCGTTACGGTGCTGTCTGCATTGGCTTAACTACTTAACTCCTATAACTCCTTAACTCCTGCAAAGAATTGTCAAAATTGTAAATTGTCCAATTGTAAAATTAGCCATGCGGAGTGTAAAATTACTACTATTTCTTTTTGCCCTGATTACGGTGTCAGCATCGTGGGCCGACAAGACGGACTGGAACATCTATGCTTCCTACCACAACGCGACCAAATGTATAGAACTGGGCGGGCGCATCTATGTGCTGGCCAATGGCGACCTCTACAGCTATGACACTGAGGACCAAAGCATCGAGACCTACGACAAGGCTCACACGCTGAGCGACTTTGGTATCAAGGACATCCAGCTGTCGAGCGGCACGAATGAGCTGCTCTTGCTGTACGAGAACGGCAACATCGACATGCTGTCGCCCGACGGCACGGCCTACAACATTTCGGAACTGAAGACGAAGGTGCTTGGCGACAAGACGCTGAACGACGTTGTGGCTCTTGACAATATGGTCTATGTCTCGACCAATTCGGGTATCGTGGAGTTTGACCTGAAGCAGCGCGTCTTCAGGAATTTGTATTACTTCGGCTACCCCGTGAAGAGTGTCTGCGTCTCGGACGGCTACATTGTGGCTGTGACTACGGGCGGCGTGTTTCGCGGAAGCCAGTCGAAGAACCTGCTCGACCCTGCCAACTGGGAGAAGATAGGCTCGCCGACAACCTTCAAGTACATCTTGAAATTGGGCAGCCAGTATTACTTCCTTGCTAATAATATATATAAGGTGGAGTCGCTCAGTCCCTTCAAGTTCACGCTGCTCACGTCGGACGTCGTGAAAAGCTGGTTCCTGAACGGCGACCGCATCTACTACACCACCAACACGAATGCCTTCAAGTCGCTGAACGAAGCTGGCACGGTGACCACCCACACCATTCCGTTCCCCATCCAGAGCGTTGCCTACAAGGGCGGCACTTACTGGGCAGCTTGTGGTGAAGAGGGCTTCTTCGGCATGTCGCTCAGTGGCGACGAGTTCACGGTGAAGGTGGGTGACATTACGCCCAACAGCCCCATCCGCAACCACTGCTACCGCATGACGATGGTGGGCAAGCGTCTGCTGGTGGCGGGTGGCAACAACTTCTACCCCGAAGTGGCCTACGAGGGCCAGGCAGAGAAGTATGAGGACGGCAAGTGGACTACATTCGACGAGAAGGAACCCACGGCCAATGTGCCGGCAAAGACCTTCTTGAACGTGGTGGATGTGGTACAGGACCCCTCTGACCCAGAACATCACTTCCTTTCCACCTATCGTTCAGGTCTGTATGAATACAAGGACTATAAGCTGACGAAGCATTACACTTACTATAAGGACGATGATTACAAGGCTGCTGACAGTTATTACGTCAGCTGTCCGCTTCAGACCATGAGGCCCAGCAGTTCACATTATTATTATTATGTAAGGACTACGGCTGCCAACTACGACAAGAGCGGCAACCTGTGGATGTGTAATCAGCAGTGTGACACGATTGTCAGAATCCTGAAACCCGATGGCACTTGGCGTGCGTACTACTATGATGACATCAAGCAATACCCTACGTTTGACCACATCGTCTTTGACCGCCGTGGCTGGGCATGGATTACCAGCCGCCGTGCCACCAATGCGTCGAGTTCAAGCTTAGGTTCGGCAGCAGGTTTTTTGGTCGTGAACACAAACGGAACCATCAATACCCAGGCTGACGACAAGCACAAGTTTTACGGCCAAGCCACCAATCAGGACGGAACAACCTACGAATTCATGGAGTTCTACGCTGTTACCGAAGACTTGGATGGAACCATCTGGCTGGGTGCCGATTGCGGCTTGCTGACTTCCTACGACCCAGAGAACATTTTCAATTCGGGCTATCGTTTCACCCAGGTAAAGATTAACCGCGAAGACGGGACAGGCTTGGCCGACTATCTGCTCACGGGCGTGAAGGTGACTTGCATCACTGTGGATGGAGCCAACCGCAAGTGGGTTGGCACGGGCGGCGATGGCCTCTACCTGTTGAGTGCTGATGGGCAGCAGACCCTGCAACGCTTTACCAAGAACAACTCCCCGCTGATTTCCGACAATATCATAGACATCAAGATAAACGGAGAGACGGGCGAAGTCTTCTTCTCTACAGACCAAGGACTCTGCTCCTTCATCAGTGACGCAGTTGACCCCGAAGACGAACTCGACAAGAACAACCTCAAGGTATATCCCAACCCCGTCCGACCTGAAGACCGCAAACTGGTACGTGTCACCGGACTTGCTTTCAACACCAACGTGAAGATAGCCAATGCCGCAGGCAAACTGGTCTATGAAGGCACGTCGAATGGTGGCGAATTTACGTGGAACTGCCGCACGACGGCTGGCAAGCAGGTGGCCAGTGGCATCTATTACATTCTGGCAACCGACCAGGACGGAAAGAAAGGCGCAAGTGCAAAAGTCTTGATTGTGAAATAAAATGAACTGCGGCTTGGTTTCCCTGCTACAGCCCCTTCGTTTGCATCGACTGATGAAACGCTCGGTGTGCATTGCTGCAACAGTGATTGCAGCAGTGCATTGCGCTTTTGCCCAAACCGACAGGCTGCCCGTCATCTACCTCACGGCGGACGGACTTTCCACCCAGTTCACTGACGGCACTTTCCGGCTGGACAGCGGCACTGTGATGCAAGCCGACATCCGATGGCGCGGAGCCACCTCGCTGCGGTATCAGAAGAAGTCGTATGCCATCAAGCTGAAAGATGCTTCGGGGAACAAGTTGGATGCGTCCCTGTTGGGGATGCGCAGCGACAACTCCTGGATTCTGGATGCCATGGCTGTTGATAAAGCCCGCATGAGAAACCGTGTCTCTACCGACCTTTGGCTCGACTTCTCGCGCAAACCCTACTACTTTGCCCAAGAGCCAGAACTGGTCAACGGTACCCACGGCAAGTTTGTGGAAGTCTATCTCAACGGTCGTTACGACGGCCTCTACTGCCTCACCGAGAAGGTTGACCGCAAGCAGCTGAAACTGAAAAAGTATAAGAACGACACAGTGCGTGGCATTCTCTATAAGGCTACAACCCACTGTTACATGTGGGAGGAGAATGAAAGCAAGTATGCCTATGACAACACGAAGCCCACATGGGCAGGATGGGAAGTGCAGTATCCCGATGTGGAAGACGGCGAACCCATTGACTGGGCACCTTTGGTCAATACGACTCACTGGCTCACGTTTGCCCCTTACGAGGCTATCGACGACAGCTTGCAGGATGTCGTAGATATGCCGCTTTGGGCAGACTACTTCCTGCTGGTCGATTTGATGCTGGGCAACGACAATGCTGCCAAGAACGTCTTGGCTTCCTATTACGACCTGACAAAGCCAGGCCAGAAGTTGGTGGTTACTCCCTGGGACATGGATGCTACGTGGGGCAGAAGCTGGAAGGCCGACACCCTTTCTGCCTACCGTGAGACAGGACTCTACCACAACATCCATGGCAAATTTCTTTACGCTCGTTCCGACTCCGCTCTTATCTATGGCCCTCGTTACAGCCAGTTGCGCCAGACCTATTTCTCTGCCGACTCGCTGAAGAAATACTTCAAGACCTACTTCGACCTGTTCCGCACTACAGGCGCAGCCGAAAGGGAAACCCAGCGGTGGAGTGGGGTGGACGGCATAGAACTGGACTTCGATGCCGAGGAAGCCTATATCTACGAATGGATAGACCAGCGGCTGGCCTTTCTCGATGAATACTACCGTCCACGTCCACCAGAGATAGCCGACCACCGAGCCGACAGCCTCCTGCTGCCTGTGCTCCACATCGCCACGGTCAATGAGGAAGAACCCACCTGCGACTACGTTACCCATCCCGAAGGCAGCATGGGCGAAGGCATTGCCAATGCAACGAAAGTGCCCGCCCGCCTCAGAATGACTTTGCAGGGAAACACTCTCTATGACAGTGGGGATTATGATGCAGCCAGCGGCGGACTGACCATCAAGATTCGTGGCAACGTCAGTGCCTACGGCCCCAAGAAGCCCTACAAGCTGAAACTGAGGCAAGCCGCCGACCTGCTGTGTCGTGACGATGCTCAACGTTATGCCGACAGCGAATGGCTCTTGCTCGACCTCAGTCCCAAAACCCTGCTGGGCTTGAAGGTCAGCGAGCTGATAGGTCTGCCCTACACACCTGCACAGCGCATCGTCAACGTGGAAATCAATGGAAAATACCGAGGTGTCTATCTGCTCTCCGAGTCCGTGAAGCGTAACCCCCAGTGTCGCATCAATGTCGATGCAGAGACTGGTTTCGTCACAGAGATTGACCCTTACTGGTGGAACGAATCGTTCAGCTTTACCACCGACCTCATCAACGACCGCAAATACCGTTACACGTTCACTTATCCCGATGCTGACGACGTGGATGCCGCTTTTGTTCAGTATGTGCAAAGCCAACTGAACTTGATGGAGCAGTCTATCCAGGACGGCACTTATCCCGCCCGCATCGATGTTCCTTCGTGGGCAAAGTGGCTCTTGGGGCAAGACCTGCTGGGCATATCCGACAGCGGCGGCTCGAACCGCTACCTTGCCAAGTACAATGATGTCGATACCTCCAAAATTTTTGTCCCCTGTATGTGGGACTTCGACACCATGGGGGGCGTGACCGATGATTGGGCTCGCACCCACTACACCCACACCTACCTTGTGCCCATGATGAAGTCGGAGAACCCCGCATTCATGGATGCCTACTGGACGCAGTGGAGCCAGCTCAGTCCCGTGCTGATGAAGGCACTCGTCAGCTACTACTCTGAGCAATTTACCACACCCCAGTGGAAAGCCGCCGAAGCCTCCGTTCTTCTTGACGAAGAACGCTGGCACTACACCTCGTCCAGTCTGAAGTCCAACCTCAGCCAGCTGCTGACATGGCTCTCCAGCCGCAAGCAGTGGCTCGACACTCAGTATGAAACGGCTTCCTTGCCAGCCGTCCCTGCTGACGACATGGACGCGGAGGGCAACATCTACACCCTCAGCGGACTCCGCATCGCTCATGGCAACATCCACACCCTCGGTCTGCCGCGTGGCATTTACCTTGTTGGCCGAAAGAAATATATTGTGCGATGATGCTCTCCATCCTCATTCCCACACACGACTACAATGCCTACCCGCTGGTGGAAAGTCTCCATCAGCAGGCAGAGTTGTTGGTGTCTGTTCCTTACGAAATCATTTTGGTGGAAGATGGCAGTCGCGACACAGTCTCCATGATTGCGAACCTCAAAGTCAGCGACCTCACTCATTGTCATTACATTCGCCGTAGGGAGAACGTGGGTCGTTCCGCCATACGCAACTACCTGATGACTGAGGCGCAGGGCGATTGGCTCCTTTTCATGGATGCCGACGGCAAGGTTGTGCGTCCCGACTTTTTGCAGAAATATGTGGATGCAGCCCAGCACCATGCCGTTGTCTGTGGGGGCGTGGTACATCCTGACCAGTGGCACGACCCTCACCGAATGTTGCGCTGGAAATACGAAAAAGCCTACGAGCGCAAGTATGGCAACATCAGTGAGCAATTCCGCTCCTTCTCCTTCCTCATTCATAGCACTGTGGCCGACCGTGTCCGCTTCGATGAACGCTACGACGGCTACGGCTACGAAGACGTGCAGTTTGGCCAAGACCTCATCCGTGCAGGCTACACCATTCACCCCATCAACAATCCCCTGCTCAACAACGACATTGAGGATAACCCCACTTTCCTGCGCAAGACCGAAGAAGCCCTTCGTGCAGCCCACCGCTTTCGTCACGACATAGGTCACTGCGTGAAAATCCACCAAATCTATAGTAAATACAAGCCCCTTTCTCCTTTCATGCAAGTGGGCTACAAACTGTTTGCCCCTTTGCTCAGACGCAACCTGCTCTCTGCCCACCCCTCGTTGGTGCTGTTCAACCTCTATAAACTGGGCTACTATGCTTGCCTGAAAGACTAAAGAGTCGCAGGAATGTCAAACGAATCGGTAGCGCAGGAGGGTGTAGATGGCTTCGAGTCCATCGCGCCAGCCTATCTTCTTGCCTTCCGACTTACTGCGTGGGTGGTAGCTGATGGGAAGTTCGGGAATGGGGATGCCTCGGCGGGCAACCTTGGCTGTCACTTCGGGACAAAATTCAAAGCGTTGGCAGTCCAGCGGAATGGACTGGAGAACGTCGGTTTGGAATAGTTTGTAGCAGGTGGGTTCGTCGGTCAGTTGCAAGCCGTAGAGCCAGTTGGCGAATGCCGTCACAAGTCGGCCTCCCCAGTAGAAGATGGGCGAGGCTGTAGTTTTTCCTTCAGTTTTAATTTGCTGGCCCAGAATCCGACTGCCATAGACAACGGGGATTTGGTGGCTTACGGCGTAGTTGAGGAGGCGAACCATGTCGGAAGGTTCGTATTCGAGGTCGGCATCCTGAATGATGGTGTACTCTCCGGTGACGTGTTGCAGTCCTGTACGAATGGCAGCCCCTTTGCCTTGGTTTTTGTGGTGGTGGAGGGGGATGACGGTGAGCAGTGTCTGTTGCCTCCATGCGGCGAGTATGTCGGGAGTAGCATCGGTGGAGCAGTCGTTGACAACAAGGACTTCCCACTGCCAGGCTGGGGGCAGGGCGGTGTCGGCAATCTTTTGCAAGATGGCTGGCAGGGTACGCGCTTCGTTGTATGCAGGTATGATGACTGAGAGTTTAGGCATGGAGGTAAGTGGCTTTTATAATTTACAATTTGTTTCGGAGATAGAAGAAGATAAAAGGAGATAGATGACGATACAGAATTTTGTAATGTCCTTTATCTCCCTCTTGCTCCTTTTAACTCCTTCTGTCTTCCATTTGACAATTCATAATTATGGGATGACAAATCCCCGAAAACCAGCAGTGCTTCGAGCGGCAAAGCCCAAAGGATGGGCATGACGTAACGGAAGCATCCGTTTTCGGGCGAGATGATGAGGATGCAGATGGAGATGAGAATGGGGAGCATGACGAGTAGGTGGTTCCACCGCCGTCGCAGCAGCAGGCAGAGGCACCCCAGCAGTGCCAGCGGTATGTAGAGTCCCATGTCGAAGAAGAGTCCGAGGACGGGGACGGACAGGATGGTCATCATGCCCGATGGTTGGGGTGAGCACAGCGGCTTGACAGCGCGGAGGGGCTGGGTCTCTGTGGAAAGGCTGGGAAAGAAGAGCGGAAAGCGTGCCGAGGGGTAGAAATAAGCGTTGCATCCCTGCCAAACGGACAGGACGGCAATGTCGGGATGGCGCAGCATCATGCGGAGGTGGGCTATGCGGTATTGGGCAAAGGCAGCGTCGGTGGCACCGACTTTGTAGTGGAATTTCACGGGGTCTTGCAGGTCGGGGTTGTAGAGGCTTGCCAGGCTGTCGTAGGGCAGAACGGCATTGATGGCGGCTTTTTCTGAGGCCGACACGTCTGCCGGATATTCTTTCAGGTAGCGTGCGCTTTGCTGAAACATGAAGCCATGCAGTTCCTGCCGTCCGCTCAGCGCAACATGGAGGCTGGGCAGGAGAACATGGAGCCACAGGCCGTAGGCGAGCAGGGCTGCCCCCATGACACTGGCCATGCGCCACCGCCACACGCGGTAGAACGCCACGACCAGCAGAATCATAATGAGGACGATGTAAGCGCATTGGTTCT
This sequence comes from Bacteroidaceae bacterium, assembly GCA_017453465.1. Lineage (GTDB taxonomy): Bacteria > Bacteroidota > Bacteroidia > Bacteroidales > Bacteroidaceae > Minthosoma. The sequence continues at coordinate 19,789 of JAFTEV010000010.1, forward strand.
TGGAAAGCATGAACAAGAAGCTCATGGCAAAAAAGCGAAGCAGGAAAGCCGCATTGTTCAGTTTGTGTCCATCGGACTGCACAATCTCCAGTAGCCCCGTCAGCAGCCAGATGGTGCAGAGGGAGAAGAAAGCGTCCTTCAGCATGAGGGTGCTCCAGAAGCCATAGATGGGGAACAGGGCAGAGAAGGCGATGCAGGCACGCCACAGGTGCAAGGCTTTTCCTGCCCGCTGCGGACGCAGCATCATGAACAGACGAGCCAATAGCCACGAATGAATCACAGCTTGCAGCAGGACGAACACGAAAACTGCGGCTGAGGGGTTACCCGCAGCCTGGCCCAGCCAGATGGTGCCACCGAAGAGCAGGGTGTAGATGACGGGGTGGTGATTGGTCAACACCACTGTGGGGTCGGTGCTGCAGAGCTGTGCCGAGAAGTCGGGATGTCCGAAGAACTGGTCAATGGAGCCTGCCGTGTCGGGGTAGATGCAACCGGGGTACTCTGCTATCAAGTAAGGCAGACGCAGCAGGATGAACAGGATGAACAGCTTTTTCAATTTATTCTACTTTTTTGCCAGCTGAATGACGGAGGAATGCAGGACAGAAACATAGATGGGCTGGTCCTCTGAAGTCAGTTCTGTCATTTGTTCGTCTCTCAGCAGGTTGTTTTCATAGAGGATGTGCAAACGGTATTCACCCGTTTTGGGTGCATAGATTTTCTTTGTGCAGAATCGGTAGGTACGCACTTCGTCCGCACCCAGCGTATAACCTTGTTTATAGAGATAGAACGAGTCGCGGCCTTCCACGGTTGGTTCCATCAGGAAGTAGATGCGTCCCGTGGCTTCGGCATTGTTGTTTTTCACCGTGATGCTGATGTCGGGGGCAGAGCCGTTGGTGATGAGGTCGGGAATGTCGATGTCCACCAGTGTCAATGTTGCAGTCTGGGCCGTGTCGCTGCTCAGCTTGATGCAGCTGTCGTCGATGTGGCACAGCAGGTAGTTGGGAGTGCCTGTGCAGCACCGCACGGCTTTCCACACGCCTCCCTCGTCGCGGAACATGGGGCGCAGTTCGTAGTCACCTTTCTCCACATCGGGGGCGATGGTGAAGTGCAGCGTGTCGGTATAGGCAGTATCTTCGATTTCCTCCAGGTCGAAGATGCGGTCATAGGTGTAGAGCGGACACACGATGTTGCCGTTCTGCACCAGCATGAGCGACACAGAGTCTGTGTGCAGGTTGTAGCCTACGTTGGCTAAATTTGAGACGCACACTGCCAGCGTGTCGCCATGGTCAGCCTGTGTGTTGAGGGCTGTCATGCCGCCCATGGCATAGACGTGGGTTTCTGCCAGCCCCTCTGCCGGGATGTGCTTGGGGTGTATGCCAGTGATGAAAATCTGTAGCAGGTTCATGCCCGATTCGGGACTCAGCGTGTAGTCATACTCAGCGTGTTCTCCGTTCATGCACTCCAGGCTGGTCCAGCCGTCGCCTGCACCGTCGGGATTGCCCAGCATCACATGGAACCAGTCATCTTCGTTATAGCCGTCGATGACGAAGGCATGTCCGGTTCTTTCGTTGTAGCCCGAAATGAGGATGGGCCTGCCTGCTGCCAATTCCCTTTTCAGCATTTCCGTGATTTCTTCGCGAGTGTAGAAGTCGCGGAAGTGTATCTGTGCCTCTCTGCCGTAGCCAAAGTAGCTTGTCAGGCTGATGGGCTGCATCACAGATGCTGCACCACTGGCATCGCGCCGGTACTCCATGTCCACGCTGATTCCGCAGTCGCTCAGGAGCAGTTCCATGGGCTGCGCCTCTTCTTCGGTGAATGTACCTTCCTTGTATTCAAACCGCATCTTGTTCCACTCATACTGGTGGTCGCAGAAGCGGGCTGTCAACACCTGTCCGCAGCCTGTGCTGTCGTTGTAGGTGTGCTCGCCCTCTCCCTGTGCGGGGTGTTTCCAGTAGTGCATCACTTGGCCTTGGGCCAGTGCCACACAGCCCACCGGACAATGTTCCCCTTCTATTGTTGGGGTCATGTTCCAATACGGCGGGCCGTACTGGTGCCAACGGTTGATGGGGGCTACCAGCGGGTCAACCCTCTTGGGCAACGCTTCTTCCGGTGCTGCGTTTCCCTTTCTCTTTGCTTTACGATAAGCCGGAACAGCTTTTTCGCTTTTTGGGGGGGGGGCGTGCCTAACCATCCGTAGGTTCAGACCGTCGGTCTTTCGTTTCAGTAACTGGTGCTGCGGCAAGGCATTTTGAGCAATGGTCCACTGGCCACACCAACAGGATAATACAAGACACAAAAGGAAGGACTTCATCATATAAAACTTTTTTTTGCAAATGTAAGGAAAAAAGCGAAAAAAACCACTATCTTTGCAGCAAATTAACAATTGGCAATTCACAATTGGTAATTCACAATTGACAATTAACAATTGACAATTTGAGTATCAATTCCTAATTCCTCATTCCTAATTCCTCATTCCTAATTCCTCATTCCAAATTATCTATCGCACAACTCTATGAAAAAGTTAGTATTCCTCACAGGTGCGGGCATGTCGGCAGAGAGCGGCATCAGCACCTTCCGCGACAGCGGCGGACTCTGGGAGCAGTATCCCGTGCAGCAGGTAGCCAGCATTCAGGGCTATATGGCTGACCCTGAGCTTGTCATCAACTTCTACAATGAGCGTCGTCGGCAACTCTTCGACGTGAAGCCCTGCGACGGCCATCGGCTGGTGGCCAGCATGGAGTCGAAGTACAAGGTGACGGTCATCACGCAGAATGTGGACAACTTGCACGAAAGGGCTGGCAGCACCCACGTCATCCATCTGCACGGCGAACTGATGAAGGCCACTTCCACGCTCCACCCCAACGACCCGCAGTGCATTGTCACGCTTCCCGTTTCCGACCCCGACATCAAGATGGGGCAGAAGGCCAAGGACGGTTCGCAGCTGCGCCCCTTCATTGTCTGGTTTGGCGAGGCTGTCCCTATGATTGAGCCAGCCATCCTCGAAGTAGAACAGGCCGACATCCTCGTGGTCATCGGCACTTCACTCAATGTCTATCCAGCCGCAGGTCTGTTGCAGTATGCTCCCGCCAAGTGCAAAATCTTCCTCATCGACCCAGCCGATGTGAACTACGACTCCTCGCTGCGCATCACCCACATCCAGAAAGGTGCCTCTGCCGGCATGGAGGAACTGAAACGCTTGCTGTAAGCATCCATAGAAAGCAAGAAAAAAGACGATGGAACTGCGCCATCGTCTTTTTTCTTGCTTTCATTTTGTCGGGGCTTTCACCGCAGCTCCGATTTTGTCTCTGTCTGCTGTGGTGAGGGTCTTGTCCGAGTTCACCCATTCGAGGTCGGTCTTGGTGGCTGTCTGCCAGTTGGTGAAGTCGGCGGGGTAGCCTACCACTTCCACCTGCACCTCTTGGTCGCCAGCCACTTCGTCGTATTTGATGTTGAATGTCGGGGCAACAATCACGTCGCAATCTTTGCGCTTCGACACTTCATAAACGGCGTAGCTGCGCCAGTTTTCCGTGTTTCCGTTCATGCCCACGAAGGCGATGTTCTTCGGAATCTTTACGATGTCGCGTATTCGTCCACTCTTCACCTTGAGTTCTACGGTCAGGGGCTTCACGTAAGACTTTGGGCTGACATCCAGAATGAGTGCCTGTGTGGATTGATACTGTACTTGGGTCTGCGTCTTCTGAGCCCAAGTGCCGATGGAACAAATAAGTCCCACGATGGTAAGGAATAATGTCTTTTTCATGTGAGGTGCGTGTTAGAATTGAAAACCTAAGCCAAATACGATTTTGAGGGTGCTTAATTTTTTATATTCAATATTTCCATCGTCGGGAAGATACTCTGTTGGCAGGTCAGACATGTAAGTATAAGGTTGTCCAGCCCGTATTCCAGTTTTTTCTTCTTTCCTGTAAATAGAGTGACTTGTTTCTGATTCATATTCAGCAAAATTTACAAATCCCTTTCTGCAATGAATGTCAATATAGAATTTTTTACTGAGAAAGAATTTCACTCCTACATTGATACCTGCATCTAATAGATTGTCTGCCCAAACCTCTTTGTTTTGCTGAAGACTTTCGTGATAATCCCAATCGGACAAATAAGAAGATTCTTGGTTGCCTTTGCGATAAATATTATACCCAGGATAGATGTGATGATGGGAGCTGACGACATTGAAACTAATATAAGGTCCAATGTATGGTGCAATGGCAAGATTCTTCGCAAGAGGAAATTTGAAGCCTAATGTTGGACTTAAATGTATGCTTACACCTAGACCTCCTCCTTTACCTTCTTTTATTTTTGCCCTGAAACTCACAGCACCGACTTCCGTGTCCAAGAAGAATCCTTTGTTGCCAATCGGAAAAACGACACCCAAGCCGGCATCAAATCCTGATGTGCTGCTTAATTCATTTGAAACACCTGTAAGCTGGTCAATGGAATATCCTGCCCTGACATTCCATCTGAACTTTCTTGGTTTCTTGGGTTTCTTGGGCTTGGGCGGCTCCACGATAATCTTCTTGTTTACAATCTCCGACTGCGAACCGATTTTCTGCCCCGTCGTGGTTTCGTCTTGTGCCTGTGCCGCCACACATGCGGAGGCCAGCACTGCTAACAGTAAAAACTTTCTCATGTTTTACAGTATTATTGCCTATTGTTCCCCGATTCGGCGGTTAATGAAAGGATGAGAGGACGGCACAAAAAAAGAACGTGGGAACTATACTGTTGCTCATCCCACGAACTGAGGCTCTCGCATTGCCCGAATTTAGCTGAACGAACAACTGAATAGAACCCACATGGATATGAATATACTCCCTCATCGAAGACAAGGGATATATGTATATACACATCATGGGGCATCTATCGTTGCTGTGTTCTTAGCTAAATCGAGAATTTGCGAGATTCCAGTCCGTCAAGAACAAAGCGTCAGATATACGCCTTTTTAGTATGTCGTGACCCTTGGTGAACAGTGCCTGTTGATAAGTCAGCAGCGGTTCGCAGCCAAGAATCGGGTGCAAATGTACGGAATAAAAATGAATACACCCAATAAAAAGCGAAACTTTTTATGATTATCGCAAAAATAGCACCAAATCTTTATAACACGAATGACACGAAATTCACGAAGCGTTGCGGACGTGTTTATCTGTTCTTCGTGTTGAAAAAAGTGTTGGTGATGCGACCAGCTGCTAATCAACCAACTTTTCTGATTTGCATTCTTTCCTTCTCATTCGCGTAGGCATTTCGTCTCATTCGCGTAGGCAATCAACCCCGACGCATTGCCTATGCGAATGCGACGAAAAGCCTACGCGGTAAAAAAGGAAGGGATGCGTGGTTGGAAGGGATGGATTATCAGTTGGTTGTGAATCGGTTTTAAGGCTGAATTTTGTGGATTTTTTGATTTAATTATTGTGAAAACAGGGCTGTTTTGGTTAATCTGTGTTATAAAATCGGGGCTGAAAAGCCGTTTTTGTGTTGTGTTTTTGGAACGGCGGGCTTGGCGAAATGTCGAACCTTTGCAAGAAAAATGCAATTTCTTTTGTGGGGCTGGCGGATAATTCGGATTTTTTCTTTACATTTGCACGAAAAATAGACAAGGACAGCATGGACTCTTTTGATTGGCAAAGCGAGTATGCGCGCCTGACGACGGGCTATAGCACGGCAGTGCCGCGTCCGCTGATAGGCATTACCGGCAATTACTCGGCAGAGACTTGCACGTTGGCCGAGGGCTACTATCAGTCGGTGTTGCGGGCTGGGGGCATCCCTGTGATTCTTCCGCCGTGGGAACCCGACGGACGGCTGGCTGAACTGCTCGACCGCTTGGACGGCATCATCTTTTCGGGCGGAGGTGACCCCAACCCGTTGCTCTTTGGCGAGGAACCCGTCAGGGAGTTGCACAGCATCACGCCCGAAAGGGATATGCAGGAGTTGCAGCTGGTGAAGCTGGCTTACGACCGCCAGATTCCGATGCTGGGCATCTGCAAGGGCATCCAGATGATCAATGCGGCACTGGGCGGCACGCTCTATCAGGACATCCACACGCAGATGGAAGGTGTGCGCATCAAGCACAGCCAGGACCAGGACCGCCGCTATCCGTCGCACACGGTCAGTGTGGAAAAGGGTGGCGTGCTGGAGCGGCTGTTTGGCCGGGACCAGCTGGCTGTGAACAGCTTCCACCACCAGGCGTGCAAGGATGTGGCTCCTTGCCTGCGTGTTTCGGCTGTGGCACCCGACGGTGTGATTGAGGCCGTCGAGAGCAATGAGCACAAGAGCATTCTGGGTGTGCAATGGCACCCCGAACCCTATATACTGAGAAACAGCACGGCGATGTTGCCCCTGTTTGAGTGGCTGGTGCGCGAGGCGGCAGAATTTAAGGCGGCCAAGCGTCTGCACGACAGGTTGCTGACGCTGGATAGCCATTGCGACACGCCGATGTTTTTCCATCAGGGCATCGACTTCGGCAGTCGTGACCCCAAGGTGCTGGTCGATTTGCACAAGATGCAGGAGGGCCACCTGGACGTGACCATCATGGTGGCCTATCTGGAGCAGCAGGAGCGTGACGAGGCTTCGCTGGAGAATGCCACTGCCAAGGCCAACCAGATTCTGACCCAGATAGAGGAAATGGCGGCTCGCCACTGCACGGCGGTAGATATTGCCTATACGCCAGCCGACCTGTGGCGGCTGAAGCGGGAAGGCAAGCGTGCCATCATGCTGGGCATAGAGAACGGCTATGCCATTGGGCATGAGCTGAAGAACGTTGAGGCTTTCCGTCGGCGGGGCGTGGTGTATATGACGCTGTGTCACAACGGCGACAACGACATTTGCGACTCCCACCGTCACCACGTCAAGAGCAGCACGCCGCGCACAGCCGACCCCGCAGTGGGCGAGCATGGCGGCGTGAGCGAGTTTGGCGAGCAGGTCATCCGCGAAATGAACCGCGTGGGCATGATGGTCGATTTGAGCCATGCCAGCGAGCAGTCGTTCTACGATGCGCTGGAGATTTCGTCCACGCCCATCGTGTGCAGCCATAGTTCGGCCCGTGCGCTGTGTGACCACACACGCAACCTGACGGACGAGCAGCTGCGGGCCTTGGCACGGCGTGGCGGTGTGGCCCAGGTGACATTCTATCATGGATTCCTGAAGGCGCAGGGGCAGGCCAGCATCCTGGATGCCGTGGAGCACCTGAACCATTTCGTGAACGTCATGGGTATTGACCATGTGGGCATTGGCACCGACTTCGATGGTGACGGCGGTGTGCCGGGTGTGGCCTCGGCCAGCGAGTTGATTAACTTTACGCGCCGCCTGTTGCGCGAGCGGTATAATGAGGCACAGATTCAGCAAATCTGGGGAGGCAACTTTCTGCGGGTGATGAATGAGGTGCAAAATTGTCCAATTGTCAAATGAACTGATGTAAAATAATTAAGGAAACAGTTTTGGCTACAAAGAAAGATGAACTCACCCCGATGATGAGGCAGTTTTATGACCTCAAGGCAAAGCATCCCGATGCGTTGCTGCTGTTTCGTTGTGGTGACTTTTATGAGACATATAATGAGGATGCCAGCGTGGCTGCCGAGATTCTGGGCATTACGCTGACAAAGCGGAGCAGTGTGGCGGGTTCGTCGGCCAGCGGCACGGCCATGGCGGGCTTTCCCTATCATGCGCTGGACAGCTATCTGCCCAAGTTGGTCAGGGCGGGCAAGCGCGTGGCCATTTGTGACCAGCTGGAAGACCCGAAGCTGGCCAAGAAGCTGGTGAAGCGTGGCATCACGGAGCTGGTGACACCGGGCGTGGCACTGAGCGACAATGTGCTGACGACGAAGGAGAACAACTTCCTGGCTGCGGTGCATTTCGGCAAAGCCAGCTGCGGCGTGGCTTTCCTCGACATTTCTACGGGCGAGTTTCTGACGGCTGAGGGCACGACCGACTATGTGGATAAGCTGCTGACCAACTTCTCGCCGAAGGAGGTGCTCTTTGAGCGCGGCAAGCGACTCATGTTTGAGGGGAACTTTGGCGGCAAGCATTTCACGTTTGAGCAGGACGACTGGATCTACACCGACGAGTCGGCTCGGCGCAAGTTGCTGACTCACTTCGGCGTGAAGAACCTGAAGGGCTACGGCGTAGAGCATCTGAAGAATGGCATCATTGCTGCGGGGGCTATTCTTTATTATCTGGAACAGACGCAGCACACCAACATCAGTCATATTCGCAACATTGCGCGCATTGAGGAGAACAAATATGTGCGTCTGGACAGGTTCACCATCCGCAGTCTGGAGCTGGTGGCCCCGATGAGCGAAGGCGGAGTCAGCCTGCTGGACGTGGTGGACAAGACCATCAGCCCGATGGGAGGCCGAATGTTGCGCCGCTGGATGGTGTTCCCGCTGAAAGACGTGAAGCCCATTCGCCAGCGGCAGGACGTTGTGGAGTATTTCTTCCGCGAACCCGTCTTTCGCGACAGTGTGGAGGAGCAGCTGCACCACATTGGCGACCTGGAACGCATTTGCTCCAAGGTGGCTGTGGGCAGGGTGAATCCACGCGAGATGATGCAGCTGAAGCAGGCGTTGGATGCCATTGAGCCTATCAAGCAGATGTGCCTGGAGACCGAGAGCGAGGCCCTGCGGCAGCTGGGCGAGCGGCTTGACTCGTGTTCAGAACTGCGCGACATGATAGGCCGTCAGCTGAATCCCAATCCGCCGTTGGTCATCAACAAGGGCGGCACAATTGCCACGGGCGTGAGCGAGGAACTGGACGAACTGCGACGGATAGCCTATTCGGGCAAGGACTACCTGCTGCAAATTCAGCAGCGCGAGATTGAGGCAACCGGCATTCAGAGCCTGAAGATTGGCTTCAACAATGTGTTTGGCTACTACATGGAGGTGCGCAATACGTATAAGAATATGGTTCCCTCCGACTGGATTCGCAAGCAGACGCTCACACAGGCTGAACGCTACATCACGCAGGAACTGAAGGAGTATGAAGAAAAGATTCTGGGGGCAGAAGAGAAGATACTTGTGCTGGAGGGGCAGCTGTTCAATGCCTTGGTCACCAGTGCGCTTGACTATATCCCCAAGATTCAGCAAAATTCGGTGCTGATAGCCCAGCTCGATGTGCTGCTGTCGTTTGCCACGGCAGCCAAGGAGTACAGATACAACCGTCCCGTGGTGGACGACAGTCTGGTCATCGACATCAAGCAGGGCCGTCACCCCGTCATTGAACGGCAGATGCCTGTAGGCGAACAATACGTGGCCAACGATGTCTATCTTGACAACGAGCGTCAGCAAATCATCATCCTGACAGGCCCCAACATGGCTGGTAAGTCGGCATTACTGCGACAGACCGCGCTCATCACCCTTCTGGCTCAGATTGGCTCCTTCGTGCCAGCCGACTCTGCACGCATCGGATTGACCGACAAGATTTTCACGCGTGTCGGTGCTTCCGACAACATTTCGGTAGGCGAATCCACATTCATGGTGGAGATGAACGAGGCGGCCAGCATCCTCAACAACTTGAGCGAGCGTTCACTGGTGCTGTTCGACGAGCTGGGACGTGGCACTTCTACCTACGACGGCATCAGCATTGCGTGGGCCATTGTGGAGTACATCCACGAGAACTCCAGAGCCAAGGCACGCACGCTGTTTGCCACCCACTATCACGAACTGAACGAAATGGAGAAGCTCTTCAGCAGGGTCAAGAACTACAACGTCTCTGTTCGCGAAGCAAAGGGCAAAGTCATCTTCTTGCGCAAACTTGTGCCGGGCGGCTCGGAGCATTCCTTTGGCATTCATGTGGCGAAGATTGCTGGCATGGCTCCCGCCGTGGTGGGTCGTGCCGAGCAGGTGCTGAAGGAACTGGAAGCCAACAACACAGGCGACGGCATTTCGCGCCCGCAAACACAGAACATTGCCACTGCCTCGCAGAGTCAGCTCAGTTTCTTCCAGCTGGACGACCCTGTGCTCTGCCAGATTCGCGACGAAATCCTGGGGCTTGACATCAACTCGCTGACACCACTCGAAGCACTCAACAAACTGAACGAAATAAAACGCATTGTAAAAGGAAAGTAAAACCATGAGAGAACTATCTGTCAATGAAATCGCCATCCTTGAAGAACAGGGATGCTGGGCCGAAGACTGGGCCGAGATTCTGGTGGAAGACGACTTTGCCACTTCTGCCATTCGCAACGTACAATTCTATGGACACGTGGAAATAGGCTCGCTCAATGGCAGCATCGAAGTGGCAGAAGGCTTTCTGCGCCGCTGCTGCATCAAGAACGCCATGTTGCGCAACGTCACCATCGGTGATGAGTGTCTCATCGAGAACATCAGCGGCTACATCTCAGGCTATCGCATAGGCAACCGCTGCTACATTGCCGACTGCGGCATCATCTCTGCGCAGGAGGGTGCAACCTTCGGCGTAGGGCAGACCCTTTCGGTGCTCAACGAAGGCGGCGACGGCAACATCGTGCTCTACCCTGGCTTGACCAGTCAGACGGCGTGGCTGATGATTAACTTTCCCGAAGTGCGGGCTTTGGCCCAGCAACGGGCGGCAGAGTTCTGCCAGTCGAACACGGCACTTATCTCCACGGGTACACGCATTGTGGGCACCAAGGAGATAACCAACACGTGGATAGGCGAAGCCTCTGAAATAAAGGGAACAACCCGCCTGGCTGACTGCACCATAGAGAGCACCGACGAGGCCAGCACGCTCATCGGTTCCGATGTCATCATGGAGAAAAGCGTAGTGGCTCCAGGCGCCAGCATTACCGACGGGGCTAAGGTGTCGGACTGCTTCGTGGGCGAATCGGTTCATGTGGGCAAGGGCTTCAGTGCCGAAGCCTCGGCCTTCTTTGCCAACAGCTATATGGACAACGGCGAAGCCTGTGCCGCTTTCTGTGGCCCCTTCTCCACCAGCCACCACAAGTCCACGTTGCTCATTGGCGGAGCCTTCTCCTTCTACAACGCGGGTTCGGGCACCAACCAGTCGAACCACGCCTACAAGATGGGACCCATCCACTGGGGCACCCTTGCACGTGGCTCCAAGACGGCCAGCGGCAGCCACATCCTTTGGCCAGCAACCATTGGCGCATTCTCCATGGTCATGGGCAAGGTGCAGACCCACCCCAAGGCACGCAAGCTGCCCTTCAGCTACGTCATTGCTGAAGGACTGAAGACCTACGTCGTGCCTGGCATCAACATCAAGACTGTGGGCACATGGCGCGACGTGGGCAAATGGCCTAAGCGCGACCTGCGTCCCCGTTCTGCCCGCCGCGACCTTGTAAACTGCGCCTTTCCCAATCCCTACGTCATCCAGAGCGTGCTTGAAGGCAAAGAACTCCTCAAGCATCTGCAAACCAAATATGGTCACGATGCTCCCGAATACGAATACAAGGGCTGCACCATTCGTCATGATGCTCTGGTGAAAGGCTTGCAATACTACGACATCGTCATCCGTCTCTTCCTCTACGAATACTTTGCCAACAACAGTGCTGAAGCCAGCGGCGAACCACAGAACGGCGCATGGCTCGACCTCTGCGGCATGTTGGCACCCAAGGTAGAGATTGACCGCATCATTCAGGATGTGCGCAGTGGCAGCATCCAGTCTGTCAGCGAACTGGAAAACATTCTCTCCGAAGTCCACACAGCTTACAAAAGCAACGCTCATGCCTACGCCCGCTTCGTCATGCAGCACGAAGGCGGCAGTATCTTCATCGACCAGGACTACTGGCTCAAGGAAGCCGAAAACGCCCATGCGCAGTGGCTCCAGATGGTCAAGGCCGACGCAGAACGCGAATACCAGCTGGGCGATGTCGAAGAACAACAACTGCGCGACTTCATTTCACAATTCACAATTTGACAATTTACGAATTACGAAATCCGAATTACGAAATCCGAAAGACCATCCGGATGATTTCGTAATTCGTATTTCGTATTTCGTATTTCCTCATTCTTAATTATGTATCCATCCCACATTCCTCATTCCTCATTCCTCATTCTGCTTTGTGCATTCTTCATTGCTTGCACGGGCAACAAGAAGTCTGCCACCACAGAGGCTTACGAGCCACAGGCTCCAGCCTTCTGCGAAGATTCAGCCTACGCCTACGTAGCAGCACAATGCAACTATGGCCCACGCACCATGAACAGTGCCGCTCACGACTCGTGCGGCAATTGGATAGCACGCAAATTCATGGAATACGGAGCCACCCTCCACGACCAATACGCACCGTCCACCCTCCACGACGGCACGGCCATCCAGATGCGCAACATCATCGCCAGCTTCAATCCCGCAGCCCCCACGCGCATCATCGTCTCAGCCCACTGGGACAGCCGCCCCTGGGCCGACAACGAAACTGACGAGACACTCCACACCCGTCCCATCGACGGAGCCAACGACGGAGCCAGCGGCATTGCTGTCATGCTCGAAATGGCACGCCAGTTCGCCCTCGATGCCGAGCAGCGAGCCGACTCCTCCTTCTTCCGCCTCCATCCCTCGCTGGGCATAGACTTCATCTGTTGGGATGCAGAAGACAGCGGCTCCCACGGCCCTGGCAGCAGCACCACCTGGTGCCTCGGTTCGCAGTTCTGGGCTGGCACACGCCACATCGAGGGCTACACCGCACGCTACGCCGTCAACCTCGACATGGTAGGCGGCAGCAAGACCATCTTCTGCAAGGAAGGGCTCTCCCTGCGCTCTGCCCCCACCATCGTTGACCGCATCTGGAGCACAGCCCAGCGGCTCGGCTACTCCAACTACTTCAAGAACGAAGAATGTGGCGAAATGATAGACGACCATCTATTCCTGGCTCAGGGCGGCATACCCTCCGTTGACATCATCGGCCTCGATGCCGAGGGTGACGGCTTCCCCTCCACATGGCACACCCTGGGCGACAACCTGCAAAACATCAACAAGGCCACCCTCAAAGCCGTTGGCCAAACCATGCTCGAAGTCCTCTGGACAGAATAAAGAGAATTACCCCCCATGTCAATAGAACAAATTCAACAAGAAATCATCGAAGAATTCTCCGATTACGACGACTGGATGGACAAATACCAGTTGCTCATCGACCTCGGCAGCGAACAAGAACCGCTGCCCGAACAGTACAAGACAAACGCCAACCTCATCGACGGCTGCCAAAGCCGCGTCTGGCTCCAGGCCGACCTCACGCCCGCTGGCACCATCCACTTCCAGGCCGAGAGCGATGCCCTCATCGTCAAAGGCATTGTCACCCTCCTCATCCGAGTGCTCGACAACCAGACACCCGACGACATCCTCTCTGCCGACCTCCACTTCATCGACGACATCGGCCTGCGCGAGCACCTCTCCCCCACGCGCTCCAACGGCCTGCTCGCCATGCTCAAGCAGATGAAACTCTATGCCCTGGCGTTCAAGGCAAAAGGCTAAAGGCTATCCCCCTTGCCACAGCATCGGCGGTGGTCCAGGCAGCCTGGAAGTTGAAGCCGCCGGTGATGCCGTCAATATCGAGCACCTCGCCTGCATAGTACAGGCGGGGTGCTTGTTTGCTTTCCAGAGTGTGGCTGTTGACGGTGTCCAGGGGAATGCCGCCGCAGGTGACGAACTCCTCCTTGTAATGGTAGCGGCCACTGATGCGATACTGGTCGTTGGTGAGGAGTTCCGTGAGGCGGCTCAGTTGCTTGGGGCCGATTTCGCGGCAACGCCTGTCGCCGAGGCCGATTTTAGCGAGCAGGTAGTGCCAGAGGCGTGCATTGAGGCTATAGGGACGCACGCCCGCAAGTGTCTTGGCCTCGTTTTCCCTTAATATATAAATAATGTGTGTGCGGACAAGCTCCGTGTTCGTTTCGCCCGTCCAGTTGATGCTGAGCGGTGCTTGATAGGCGTGTTCGGCCAGATACCTTGCGGCATACGACGACAACTTCAGGATGGCAGGTCCGCTCATGCCCCAGTGGGTGATGAGCAGCGGCCCCTCGGCCCTGAACTTGGTGCCCGGTATGCTGCTAAGGACGTGCTCTGCCACCGTGCCCATCAGCCCGTGGAGTTCCGTGTCGGCAATGTTGAAGGTGAAGAGCGAGGGCACACCGCCACCGCCACCCGTCGTTACCACCACAAAGTCATAACTGCCGAGCAGCTGCCTGGGGTCTTCCACCTTGCAGTTCAGCCGAATCCCTATGCCGTGCCGACGGGCTTCGCCGAGGAAGCACTGGATGATGGCGTGGCTGTCTTGTGCCGCCGGAAACACGCACTGGTCGGGCTGCACCACCAGCGGCACCCCGTGCTGCTCAAACCAGCGAAAGGCATCTTCGGGGCCAAACTGCTTGAACAGCCGTTTCAGCAGCCTATGGCCTCGCGGATAGGCTTGGCTCAGGTCGCTGATGTCGGCAAACGTGTTGGTGCAGTTGCAACGTCCGCCGCCCGAAATTTCCACTTTCCGCAGCACACGCCGCTGCTGTTCCAGGATGGTGACCTCCATCCCCGGCATCAGTTCCTTCAGGCGGATGGCGCAGAAGAACCCTGCCGCTCCGCCGCCTACAATTGCTGTCTTCATGTTCCCCAGATGTTGATTTGGCTGCAAAATTAAGTCTTTTCGCCGTTCCGTCAAAGCGAAACGCCCACAGAATTGAAGTCAATTTTCCGAGTGCGTGCATTTTCTTTTTCCTCCCACCGAACAGCATTTTCCTCCACACTCGCAAAGAAAGTTGACGCAACGGCGTTGTTTGTAAAAACAATGTACGTTGTTTTCAAAAACAACGCCGATGTTTATAAAAACAACTCCGTTGCGTCAACTTTCCTTGCCACACAGAGCAGTTTTCTTCCCTGCACCCCTCGATTTTGATGCACACCGAGGCAGCAGGGGCACCTCAGTCGGGGCGCGGCGGGAATGCTGTGGGGTGGTCGGTAAAAGCACTTTTGCCCATGTTTGGGTTACTTTTTATGCAAAAATCACTTGTGATTCAAAAACTTTTTGTACCTTTGCAGCTGAAATGTAAAAATTATGTGCACAGTGACATTGGAGTATAATCAAAGTAATGCACTGGCACGGCGCAAGCTCGCCGCACTACTTGCAACGGGGCTGTTTATGCAAAAGGACTTTCAGCCCGATGAGTCTGCGACGGGCGAACTAGTGTCCGAAGAGCAGGAAGCCCGCCGTAAGTTTAGGGATGAGTTTCTTTATGCTTCCAAAATAATGTCAGCCAAAGCTTTTGCCCGCCATTTGCAATGAAATACCACCAGAGAGACATCGTGGAGATAGACTTCCCCATTCCAGGTGAGGGGTATAAGGTTCATCCGGCTGTTATTGTGTCGAATGATGACTTGCAAGTGGACGAGGGTTTCGTGTATGTTGCGCTGATTTCGTCGCCTCGGTAGCATCAAACCTAAGTATTTCGACGAGATTGTTGACAAGATTATAGCATCGATATTCTAAATCCCCGCAAACGACTAAGACACCTCATAAACGAACATGACACTGACGATGGACATAGATTGCCGATGGACTGACTGCCGACGCTGGACGGCGGGCAGTGCTGGTGCGTGTGTCGTTTTACCCCCTCCCCTATATATGTTGTAAATAGCTTAGAATCAATAAGTCGGCGAAGGGTTCGCCGTGGTTTAGAAGGCGCGTTTGCGTCCCGTTATGGGGCGCAGACGCGCCTCTTGCGTGTGTTGTCGTATGTCCTGCGGAGACTTGACGGTGGGGACAACGACTGATGAAGAAATATTTTCAAACTCAAATTTATAAACAAATTAAAAACAAAAAATGATGAAAGTAAAAGTGTTTTCAATTCTTGCCCTCCTGCTCATGGCAGCGACGGGCGCGTGGGCACAACAAGACCAGCCGCTGACCCTTGAGGCCATGACGGATGGAGTGCAAGTTTCGGTATCGGGCTACGGCACTGTTCCAAGTAGTATGCAATACGATAAAAATGGCCTCGGGAAGGTGCAGGTAACAAAAGGTGAGCAATACTCCTTGAACCAAGGCGAAACCATTAAGTTCTACGGCTCAGCAGCCTCCTATAGCAATGTCACGATTTCATGTACTGGCGGTTGCTATGTCTATGGCAACGTCATGAGCCTGGTGGATGAGAATGATTTTGCCACGGCTACTATACTGACGGAATATAGGGCTTTCTCCCAGTTGTTTTATAATAACAGGTATCTGTATAGTCACCCCACCAAGAAGTTAGTGCTGCCCGCCAGGAATCTGGAAATAAATTGCTACTATAGTATGTTCTATAACTGCAGGAGTCTGAACACCGTGACTTGCCTCGCTACTGATATTTCAGCATATGGTGCAACAAATTATTGGCTTAACGGCGTTGATTCAGAAGGTACGTTCTACAAGGCGAATGGCATGACGGGCTGGTCGACAGGCGCAAACGGTATCCCCGACGGCTGGACAACCTTGGACTACACCGTGACACTGACCGACGGCGACAACCCCTCAGCAGCTCTGTCGGCATACACAGGCAAGACCTGCGAGGTGGAATACACCCGCTCGTTCACCGAGAATAAGCCCGCAACCGTGTGCCTGCCCTTCGCATACACTCCGAATCAGTGGAGCGACGATAAGTTTTACACCTTCAGCGGTATCAAGATGGAGGGCAGTGACTACGTGGCTGACATGACTGAAGTGACCAGTGCAACGCTGGAGGCCAACACGCCTTACCTGTTTGTTGCATCGTCTACAGGCGACGTTTACTTCAACGGCACCTACGCTATACCTTCAAGCATCACGGCTGGCGAGACTGCACGCACTGATTGCAACTGGACATTCGTAGGCACCTACTCTGGCGAGCAGTGGACTACTGCTCCAACAGGCATCTACGGCTTCTCGGCCCAGAATGTAGATGGGCAGAGCATCAGCCAAGGTGAATTTGTGAAGGTGGGTGCATACGTCAGGGTGAAGCCCATGCGCTGCTACCTAAAGTATAAGAGTGGCACGGTGGACTACGCCGAGGCTCGCGCAAGGGCACCGCGCAACACAGCCGAAGAGGAGACGCTGCCCGAAAGAATCAGCGTGCGTCTGATTGGGGCAGACGGCGTGGTGACTGGCATCGGCAGTCTGCATACCGCTACGGGCGAGGTGACACTGGACGATGCTGCCTGGTATTCTCTCGATGGCACACGCTTCAGCAGCAAGCCCACCCGCAAGGGCATCTACGTGAACAATGGCAAGAAGGTAATCATCAAATAAACAAAAGGAAAGGATAGAATCATAACTAAGAAAGAGTATATAAAGCCCACCCTGAACGTGGTGAAGATTCAGCAGACACAGATACTGGCAGCAAGTGACATCAAAACGCTGTCGGGTCCAAACAAGTCTGGCAGCGGTTCGCAGGACGATGACTGGTACGAACTGGAGTAATACTGACATTGTGATAACATCAGACTTGAACGTCTGCGGAGGTAGTGGTACTGCCCTCCGCAGACGTTTTCGGTATGTCAGGAGGATTTGGTGATTGCAAATCTCATTTCATTCCCCCCTTACCGCCCCGCCGCAACAAAAATTTTACTAAAACTATGAGAATGTTTGGATTTTGTTGTATCTTTGCGCCATGAACCCCATAAATGTAAGGATTATGGAAGCAACAACGACAAAGAGACGGCGCAATCTGCACCCCATCAGCCATTACTGGAACATGGTGAAGGACCTGGACGACAGCCAGAAGCTGGAATTGATAGCAATGCTGGCTGAGAACATAAAGTCTGCTACCACCAAGACTGGAGTGGAGGGTGAAGAAGACTATCCTCTTCACCGCTACACGCTGAAGGAGATGAACGCTCTGCTCGACGAGGCAGAGGCTAACTTCGCAGCAGGCAAGGGCATACCCGATGAAGAGGCTTGGGATGACCTGGACGAGGAACTCGCCTGTCAGGAGAGGGAAGAAATGGCAATGGCAGCAACGGTATGAAAGTAATTTGGGATCCAAAGGCCAAGGAGAATAGAAGCGAAGTTGCCGACTATATCCGTCGGCAGTTCGGGGCCAAGCGCAAGATACATCGTCAATGGGCTGAACAAAATGGTGTACTTCGTTGAGGGCGACATTATTTACATCGCCGCTTTCTGGGATACCCGAATGAACGACGAGGAACAGGCCATAAGGACGGATTAGTATGCGGAAAATTTTTCGTACATTTGCAGCAGTAAATAGAGACAGTTATGAAGAAGATAGGTGTTTTCTGTGCATCGTCGAACCGGATGGACGGTGTGTATTATGAGGAGGCGGCGCGGCTGGGTGCCTGGATAGGCGAGACGGGGCGGACGCTGGTGTATGGTGGTGCAAATTGCGGACTGATGGAGGCTGTGGCACGGGCTGTGCATGAGCATGGCGGGCACGTGATGGGTGTGGTGCCGCAGATTCTGGCGCAGCGGAACCGTGTGAGTGAGTATATCGACACGACGGTTCACACGGCAGACCTGAATGACCGCAAGCAGATGCTGATTGAGCAGTCGGACATCATTGTGGTGTTGCCAGGCAGTGTGGGCACGCTGGACGAGGTGTTCACGGTGATGGCTGCCAACACGATTGGCATTCACGAGAAGCGGCTGGTGTTCTGGAATATCCATGGCTTTTGGGATGACCTTTTCCGCCTCTTTGAGGGGCTGGAGCAGCGTGGTGCCATCAATAAGCCGATGAACGAACTGATGGACAGGGCTGATACTTTGGAAGAGTTGATTGAGGTAATTCGTAATGCATAATTCATTATTTACAATTTACAATTTACAATTGGAGTATCAATGGCAAGAATTGTCAAATTGTAAATCGTCCAATTGTCAAATTAACTATGGAGCGAATCTTTTTAGTGCTGACTGTGGTGTGGCTGTCTGCTGTGGGTGGACGTGCTCAGCAGAACGGCGAACTGTGGCCCGATGTGGGCGGTAAGCACATCAATGCGCATGGTGGCAACATCATTCGGTATGGCGAAACGTATTATTGGTATGGCGAGAACCGCCCCTACCGTGGTTTCACTACGGAGGTAGGCGTGGAGGTCTATTCCAGCAAGGACTTGCGGGCGTGGACAGACGAGGGTGTGGCTCTGGCTGTGAGCGAGGAGGCTGGCAGCGACATTGAGCGTGGCTGCATCATGGAGCGGCCCAAGGTGCTCTACAATGCCAAGACGGGTAAGTTTGTGATGCTCTTCCACCTGGAGTTGAAGGGATGTGGCTACGAGGCGGCTCGCGTGGCGTTTGCCGTGAGCGACACCCCCACGGGGCCTTTCCGCTTTGTCCGTTCTACACGCATCAACGCCAATGTGTGGCCTTTCGACTACACCGCCAAGCAGCAGAAGGCGGCCATGAAGACGGACGCGAGCAAGTGGGAGAAATGGTGGACTCCCCAGTGGATGGGCGAGACGCAGAAGGGTATGTATCTGTGGCGCGACATGAAGGGCGGACAGATGTCACGCGATATGACGGTGTATGTTGATGATGACGGACGGGCGTACCATATCACATCGTCGCAGGAGAACCTGACACTGCTCGTGTCGGAACTGACGGACGATTACCTGGACTTCACGGGCAAATACAACCAGATTGCGCCGGGTGGACAGAACGAGGCTCCTTGCATCTTCAAGCGCAACGGCGTGTATTGGCTGATTTGCAGTGGCTGCACAGGTTGGGAACCCAACGAGGCGCGGATGTTCAGGAGCGAAAGCATCTGGGGGCCTTGGACTCAGTTGCCTTCCCCCTTCGTGGGCGAGGGCGGCTATCATGGCTTTGCTGCGAACAAGACCTTTGGTGCGCAGGGTACGTATATATTCAGGAAAAATGAAGAGGCGGGGACTCCATACGTCTTCATGGCTGACATCTGGAATCCCCGCCACTTGTCGGAGAGTCTGCACCTGTGGCTGCCTATCGGTTTTGAGGCTGACGGTCGGCCTGTGATTCGGTGGCAACAGCAAGTGCCTGATTGATGTTGGAGCAGATGTTTTCTGCGCCCAGCAGTTTCTGGAAGCCGTTCTTCAGCAGGACGGCTTCCACTTTTTCGTTTACGCCAGAGAGGATGACGCGGATGCCGCTCTGGTGCGACATTTCGATGAGGTTCTGCAGGTTGTGCATACCTGTGGAGTCGATGAAGGGCACCTTTCTCATGCGGATGATGCGCACCTGTGGACGTTCCTTCATGCGGCTAATCATGTCTTCAAACTTGCTCGCCATACCGAAGAAGTAGGGTCCGTTGATTTCATAGACCTGCACGCCAGTGGGGATGGTGAGGTGCTCCATGTTGGGATTGTTGATGTCCTCGGCATTGGGGTCGATGTCATCGTGGTCGGTGAGCACACTGACCTGCGTGGTTTCGGCCATGCGTCGCATACAGAGCAGACAGGCAAGGATGAGGCCCACCTCGATGGCGATGGTGAGGTCGAAGATGACGGTGAGGATGAAGGTGAGCCAGAGCACGGTGATGTCGCTCTTGGGGTTCTTCATCAGTTGGAGTACGGTGCGCCAGCCGCTCATGTTGTAGCTGACGACGACGAGCACGCCCGCCAGACAAGCCATCGGGATGTAGGCTGCGAGTGGCATGAGGAAGAAGTAGATGAGCAACAGGATGACGGCATGGATGAGTCCGGCCACGGGGGTCTTTCCGCCATTGTTGATGTTGGTCATGGTGCGGGCAATGGCTCCTGTGGCAGGTATGCCGCCGAAGATGGGCGAAAGGATGTTGGCAATGCCTTGGCCCACGAGTTCCTGGTTGCTGTTGTGTTTGTGGCCAATGATACCGTCGGCCACGGTAGCAGAGAGCAGCGACTCGATGGCTCCGAGCACGGCGATGGTGATGGCTGGCTGCACCAGTCCCTTGGCTGCCTCCCACGTCAGTGTGGGCACTTCGGGCGTGGGCATGGAGGGGTCAATCTTGAAGCGGTCGCCGATGGTATCGACATGGATGCCGAAGTAGTCCTTCAGTACAACGCCCGCAATGGTCATGATGATGATGGCGAGGAATGCACCGGGAATTTTCTTGGAGATGAGCGGTGTGCAGAAGATGATGACCACGGAGAGGATGCCCACCAGACTGGTGGCAAGGTCGAGCGAACCGAAGTTCTGGAGATACACGTCCCACTTCGAGATAAAGTCGGCTGGCACACCGCCCTCGATGGTGAGGCCAAAGAGGTCTTTAATCTGTGTGGTGAAGATGGTCAGCGCAATACCGCTGGTGAAGCCCACGACGATGGGGTAAGGTATGTAGCTGATAATGGTGCCCAGCCTGAAGATGCCCAGCAGGACGAGGAAGATGCCCGCCAGCACGGTGGCAATGGCCAGCCCTTCGAGGCCGTATTGCTGGATGATGCCGTAGATGATGATGATGAAGGCTCCCGTGGGTCCGCCTATCTGCACACGGCTACCGCCAAAGGCACTGATGGCAAAGCCCGCTACGATGGCTGTGATGATGCCCTTTTCGGGTGTCACGCCGCTGGCAATGCCGAAGGCGATGGCGAGCGGCAGGGCGACAATGCCCACAATGATGCCAGCCATCACATCGGCTGAGAATTTTTGTTTGTTGTAAGTCTTGAGCGTCTTGAACAGCTCTGGTTTGAATGCATTCATAATTTGACAATTTACAATTTTGGGGAGGAAGTTAAAGGGAGATAGAGGGAGATAGAAGACGATACTGAATTTTGTAACGTCCTTTATCTCCTTCTTTCTTCTTCTAACTCCTTCTAACTGCCCATTTTAACTTTTACTTCCTACGTTTCTTATTATAAACCCAATGTGGCGCAGCACGGTGGGGATGAGTCCGTAGTGCTGAACCATAATCCTGAATCTCTCTATGAGTGAAGCTTTGTGGTTCTGGGTGGTCATGCCCTCGCTGAGGTAGTCGCAGAGGGGCTGCTGCACGAACTGGTTCTGCATTCCTCGGCGTTCTCCTTCCTTCATGCAGCGGATGCACCAGTCGAAGTCTGCCGAGAAACGGTAGCTGAGGTTGTAGGGCTGGGCAATCTGTCTGTTGACGTAGAATGCCTGATGGCAGACGAGCATCCCCCAGCGAAAGCTTTTCCATGTAAGTTGCTGGGGCGGCGTGAGATGGCGCGGACGCAGGTAGTGTCCGTCTGCATCTACGATGTTGGTATGTCCGTAAAGAACTCCTGGTGGTGTGGGTTCCGACTTCAGTGCCGTGGCGATGGCCTCCAAGGTGTGTGCGCCTGACAGTTTGTCGCCCGCATTGAGGAAGCAGATGTACTGCCCCTTGGCCAGCCGAAGCCCCTTGTTCATGGCATCGTAGAGTCCGTGGTCGGGTTCGGAGACAATGACCATGCGCTCTGTCTCGTATCGGCGGCAGATGTCGAGGGTTGTGTCCTGCGATGCGCCGTCGATGACGAGGTGCTCGTAGTCCGTGCATTTCTGGACGGCGATGCTCTGCAGGGTGCGCTCAATGGTCTGGGCTGCGTTGTAGGTTACGGTAATGAGGGAGAATGTCATGGGAAAGTTGAAAGTTGAAAGTTAAAAGTTAAAATGGGGTAGTTAAGGAGTTAGAGGAGTTAAGTAGTTAAGCCAATACGGAATGTCAGTAACGGCTTAACTCCTGTCCGAAGGACGAGCGAAGCGATAACTACTTAACTCCTTAACTACCCCATTTTAACTTTTAACTTTTAAATTCGAGGCATATACATCCATATACTTCTTGGCAACCGCTTCTTCCGAATAGGTGTCGAGAGCCTTCTGTCGGGCGGCAGTGCTGAGAGACTCATAGTCAGCCTGCAAAGCCCACTCAATGCCACGGGCAAAGTCGTTGGCATTTCGGTAGGAGGCTACGTAGCCATTCCGCTTGTGGTCAATCATTTCGGGTATGCCGCCCACGTTGAATCCCACGCAGGGAATGCCGCACGCCATGGCTTCCACAATGGTGTTGGGCAGGTTGTCTTGCAGGGAGGGGGTGACGTAGAGGTCCACAGTGTTGTAGAGCCGCACCATTTCTTCAGGGTCCTTCACATAGCTGACCGGGTGCACCTTGAAGGGGATCAGGTTTTCCACCTTGGCAGAGTCACCCCCCACCACGACGATTTCTATCAGCTTTGCCAGCCCAGTGGCTTGCGTTTCTATCAACTTACAGGCTTCCACCAGTTGCTGGAATCCCTTGCGCTCGTCGGTGATGCGCTGTGCACCGAAGAGGATGAGCTTCCCCTCGGAGGCAATGCCCCGTTCAGCACGCAGGGCGGCTTTGTCGAGCGGACGGAACAGCTCCATGTTGATGGCGTTGGGGATGCTGACAACGCGCTGCCCCCTGGTGAGTGCAGAAGTCTCGGCCAGACGTGCAATCCACTGGCTACAGCCTACAAATGTGATGCGGGCCCCGCTGTAGATGCGCTGCTTCTGCTGGAACACACGCCGTGCCAAGTCAATCAGCGCATCGCCGCCAGCCAGCAGGGGACATCGCCAACACAGCTCGCGGTATTGCTGGCAGTCGGCAGAGTAGTGGCAAATGCCTGTGAAGTACCACTGGTCGTGCATGGTGATGACGATGGGCTTGCCGCTCCGCACGATTCGCTCAATGTTCTTCATGGAGAGGAAACCCTGGTTTACCCAGTGCAGGTGTATCACGTCGGCTTGCTGAAAGTCACGCATTCGGGTGATGTCGGTGCCCACATTGGCTATGTCCACCTGGAACAGGTTGCGTCGGCTCAGCCGGTTGGCCAGGAAGATGACCAGCCGTTCCCACAGGAACTTCACTGGCAGCTTCCAGTCGGCCTTGATGGACACCACCGAGAGGCGGTCGGTCTGCTTGTCGCGCACCAGCATCTTTGCCTTCACGCCCTGCTTCCTCAGGGCTTCCATCAGTCGGTTGCAGGCAATGGCTGCTCCGCCCGTCCGTTCCGAAGTGTTGATGAGTAAAACTCTCATTGTTTGCAAAATTTTTGCAAAGGTAAGGATTATCAGCGAAAAAATCCTAAGTAAAGGGGGGAAAAGAGAACCTTTAGCCTTGGTGGAGCAAAAAAATCACCCGACTTCGTCATTGCCCCTCCCAGAAAACCTTGTCGAATAAAATTGCGACAGGCATACGCCCCTTCATGAGCATGGTTTTTGTTAAGAGTGTTTTGTCCTGTGGCATGTAACCGCTGATGGTGGTGACTGTCTTTGCCATGTTGAGCACTCCCGGCTTTGTAGCTCTATTCTATGTTTTTCTTACCCTATTTTGAAGAAGGACTGAGGGCGAGGCGCAGGCCCCACAAATTGTAACCGACCGTTGGCGAAACGCTGCCACGATCGGTTACACGACAGTCTCTGGCAGTGCCGTACCAGTTGCCGCCACGTAGCACGTGGGTGGAGCCAGTAGTAGGACCAGTAGGGTTGGACTGAGCAGAAGAATCATAGCTTGCATACCAGTCACTGCAAAATTCATCTACATTACCGGTCATGTCATAGAGACCAAGCTCGTTGGCTCGCTTCGTGCCCACTGCATGGGTCTCGCTGCCGCTATTATCCCTATACCATGCCACATCATCGGCGGTGTTGCTGCCAGAGTACTTGTAGCCTTTGCTCTGTCTGCCACCGCGTGCCGCAAACTCCCACTCGGCCTCGGTGGGCAGGCGGAAGGTCTTGCCCGTCAGCTGGTTCAGCTTCGTGATGAAGGTCTGGCAGTCGTCCCAGCTCACATTTACCACGGGCCGGTTATCGTACTTCCAGCTGGAAGGGTTGCTGCCCATCACAGCTTTCCAAAGAGCCTGTGTCACCTCGGTCTCGCCTATCTGGTAGTCGCTCAGGGTCACGCTGTGAACAGGGGCTTCTTCAGAGTAAGCATCGGCATCGTAGTTGGGACTGGAGCTGTCTGTCTTCTGTGCACCCATCAGGAACGTGCCGCCACTGACGGAAACCATGTTGAAATCCACGCCGTACACGGTGTAAGTGGTGGTGCCTTCAATCACCCGGATGGTGCATGAGCCTTTCACGCCGCTGCCGTCGGTGGCGGTGGCGGTGAGGGTGGCCGTGCCGACAGAATGGGCTGTGACGAGGCCGTCCGTGCCGACGGTGGCCACGCGGGAGTCGCTGCTGCTCCAGCTCACGGATGAGCTGCTGGCGTTGAGGGGATAGAACGCGATGGGGGTGTAGCCGCTTTCGCCCAGAACAAGGTCAAGGTCGTAGAGGACGATGCGGCTGAGCGGCACTGTCAGCTCGGCACCGGGCTGGCAGACGGGGCGCACGCTCTGCCCGTAGTAGCGGTAGTAGTACTCCATGTCGTAGCTGTAGGCATTGAACTTCAGGCCATAGGCGTTGGATGGAGAAGTGGAGGTGACGGCACTCGACCTGTAGTTGCCTGTCATCCCTATACTGCTGGGCCAGGAGGAAGAATAGTGTCCCGCTGCGGGCAGGAAGATGCTGTTGCCGTTGGGTCCCGTCACGCGGTAGCCGTTCATGCCGTTCTGTGTCGTCCAGGCCCACGTGCAGCTGTTCATCAGTTCGTCCAGCTCATCGTAGGTGGGCATACGCCAGGGCGCGCCCCAGTTGGTGTAGGCCGCGTCGTCGGCCAGGTCGAGGGTGTATTTGTAGTGCGGTATGCCTCCCGCGAGGCTGTCGGGGTTGTATTTCGAGGGACCGCCCTGTTCCGCGCTCCACCACTTGTAGGTGTCCCAGCTGTAGGTTGCCTTCGGCTCGGTCTCGCCGTAGGCAAAGTAGTGGCCGCAGTCTTCGGGCGCGCTGGCACCCACGTTCATGCCGGCCCACATCACGCTGAGGCCCAAATCGACAGCGCGGCTGTCCCCCATGTCGGCATCGAGGTAGAGGCCGATGAGGTTGGTGATGTCCTCAATGGTGATGCCGCCGCTGCCCTCCAGGTATTCGTTGATGAGGTCGGTGATGTCGCCCACCGTCACTTCGTGGACTTCCACCCTGCCCGTCCAGCTGTATCCGTTCAGCTTCAGCCTCTTGTCCGCCGTGTCATAGACGGCCTTGGCCGGGTAGGCGATGGGGGTTCCGGCTTTCAGCTCGCTGAAGCCGGCGATGGTGGCATAGCCGCCGCTGCCCGTGAGGTTCAGCGTGCAGTCGGTGGTGTAGAGCGTGCCGCCGTTGTCGTTGCGCCCCACCAGCCGTGTGGCGTTCACGGTGCAGCCGCCCGCAAAGGCCAGGCTGCTGCCCTCGACGGCGTTGATGCTGCCGTCCTCGAAGGTCAGGCTGCCGCCGCCGGCAACGACGGCGTTGTTATAGACATACATGCCCACGCCCATGATGTTCTTCAGCGTGCTCTCGCCCTCCAGCTCTATCCGCAGGTTGGCGGCTGCGTCCTTCCGCACCTGCAGGGCGTTGTACTTATTCAGGCAATCGACGGTCACGTCGCGCAGTTTCAGCGTGTTGGACTGGGGGTCGTAGCTGACGGCTCCGTGGATGTTGCTGAAGCAGAAGTTGTCGGCGGTGATGTCGTTCACTTCGTGTCCGCCAAGGTAGATGCCGTAGCTGGCGGTCACGGGGGCTATGATCACCTGGGTGGTTGACGAGCCGTTCTGGCTGCAGAAGCATCCACGGGTTTCGTTGAAGCACACGCCCTTGCTCCTCACGGCGCACTGCGTCATGGTGCAGCTGCCGGCCTTTACGCCGTCGCTGCCCGATGTCACGCTGAGGTAGCAGCTGGTCAGGTTGAGGGCGCCGCCGTTGCAGTCGATGCCGCCTGTGACCAGCAGGTCGCTGTTTTTCATGCTGATGTCGCCGGTGCCGGTAATCTGGATGGCTGCGGGCACGTTGATGGTGGTGTAGTTGCCGCAGGTGACAGTCAGCTGTGCCGAACCCGTGAACGTGAGGCTCTGCGGGGAGGAGATGGCCGTATTGCCCGTCCTGTTGGCGATGGTGGAAGCCGACGTGCCGACCGAGCTGATGGTCAGCGGGTAGCCCGTTTCGTTCAGCACCACGGGGCTGGCGTCGTAGTTCTGGATGGTGGCTTCGTCCAGCGTCAGCGTATGCGTGTCTGGGTTGTAGCTCACGGTGCGGGATATGGCCGGGCTGGGCGATGTGACGGGGCTGGTGATGTGGTCCCTGTTGCCGTAGGTCACATCCACGCCGCCCACCCGCAGGCCGTACTTCTTCCAGCCGGCATAGAGGGACGTGGTGAGCCGCTGTCCGCTGCCGTCCTTCATGTAGAGGCTGGCAGTGTCGTAGGAAGCTGTGTTGCCCGACGGCAGGTAGTACTGGCAGTAGCCGCTGCGCGAGACGGCGTTGGTGAATCCGTAGATGGTGCCGCCCTTGACCACGCCGCCCGACGTGTAGCTGAAGCCTGTCAGGTTGATGTTGGCGTCGCTGAGCCAGAGGTAGCCGCCGCCGTTGTCGCGGCTGTAGATGCAGCGGGCGTTGACGGTGCAGCCGCCGTAGCCCTGCCCGCCCATGGTGAAGTCGCCGAAGCAGAGGTTCACGCCGTCCATGCACATGATGTGCCCGCCGCTGCTGCCGCGCTGCTCCAGCGTGAGCGAGCCGGTGCCCTGGATATAGACGTTGGGCTGGGAGGTGGTGTTGGTGTAGCCGCTCTTCTTGTAGATGAGCACGTCCGCGCCGTTGCAGTTGCGTATGGTGTTCACGCCCTTCAGCACGATGTGCAGCCCGTTCTGTGCGCTGCTCGTTACGGCGATGCCGCTGCTGCCGCCCGCGTTCTCGCAGTCGATGAGCGCATTCCAGAGCGTCAGCGTGTTGGTACTGCTGTCGTAGGACACGCTGCCCTCCTTGATGTACGTGCCCGTCACCTTGTTCGCGTTGTCGGAGGTGATGCTCACTTGGCCCACTCTGATGCCGTAGTCGGTTGCGGCTAGGGCTGTCTGCCCGATGATGTTCACCGCAAGGAGGGTGAACAGACGTAAAAGTCGTTTCATAATGAAATGGATATTAGTTGTTTTTTTATCGAATAATTTGGCCAAAGATATAAAATTCGGCAATTAGACGATTGCCGATTGGACAATTTCTTAAAAAAAGTCCTAAAAAAACGCAAAATCACTCCTCTCGTTGCCCGAAAGGGGACATTTTGCCACACCGAGTGAACAATTGGATAACGGTGTTTCCTGAAATTGAGTGTAGCCACCCAGGTTATCGCGGAACAAATGTTAAGCAATATTAATTGGGACAGAAAGACATTAATTTAACAACCACGCACTGCCATTTTTCGCCTCGTGCAAGGCAATGATTACAAGCTGAATGGGTTACACAAGGAATGGTTCGCTACCACGTAGGCAATGCGTCGCACTCACGTAGGCAATCGTTTGCGTTTGATTGCCTACGTGAGCGCGACGCATTGCTAACACGACTTAAGACTTTAAGAACCTTTAGAGTTCGTTGATGTTCGCGTTTTGCCTACAAACTCACGGATGACAGGCAACATCGTGTGACCCTCGTACTTGTTCCCCTCATGGATGCAGTCGATTTATGTAAATATGTAAAAAAACTTTTGCGCCGCCCAAATTAGGGCGGCGCAAAGTTATAAATAATTCTGTATAAGCAATTTATGTTTTGGATTAAAAATGAGTGACGAAGTTAGGAAAAAGAAAAAGTGAAAAATCTGAGTTACATGGAATAGCAAGCTGTGGGCTGGTGCTTATTCCTGTAACTCTGATTTTCCACTTTTCACTTATTCTACCCTCCCCTCTACTCCGTGTCGGTCCAGCTGAGGAAGTCTTCTCCCGTGAGTGTGTCTTTGGCCTTGTAGCCAGGGGCGTTGTCGGCAGGACCACTGAGGGCGATGGTTCCGCCTGTGGCTGTGATGTCGTGTTCGCTGTAGAGGGCGTAGCACTTGCCGAAGCCTTGGACGGAGAGGTTGACGGTGGTGCCGCTGAAGTAGAGGTAGCCTCCGTCCACCACGGTGACGGAGCTTTTGGAGTCGTTGCCTTTGATGCCGACGGTGTTGATGCCGGCGACGGTGCCAGTGACGGTGCCGCCTGTGAAGTAGGCGGCGTAGTTGCTCTGGATGCCGATGGCGGCGGTGCCTGTGACGTTGAGGTTGATGGTGCCGTCGGTCATGTAGATGAGGGAGTCGGCCTTGAGGCCTTTCGTGTCGTCGGCTGCGACGGTGAGGTTGAGCGTGCCGCCGTTGATGTAGGCTGTGCCGTAGTCGTCGCAGTCGATGAGGTCGCCCTGCACATCGGTGAAGGTGAGGGTGCCGCCGCTGATTTTAAAGTAGTTGTTTTCGGGGTCGCCGTCGCCCTCGCCGCAGTGGATGCCGTCGCCCACGGAGCCGAGGATGTGGATGTAGCCTGTGGTTTTCTTAATCTGCAGGTATTCCTTGGAGGCTATGGCATGGCGGGCGTTGCCCGTGACGTTGAGCACACCGCCGCCTTCCACTTCGAGGTGTCCCTTGGTGTAGAGTGCGCCCTTCTTCTCGTTGAGCGGGTTGTCGGCGAGGGTGTTGACGGTGTTTTCTTGCAGGATGAGGTTGATGCGTTTGCCGCAGTTGAGGTGGAGGGGCGGCTCTGCCGTTGTGCTGGTGAGCTGAAGTCCTGCCAGCAGGAGGGTGAGTTTGTAGGGGGAGTTGATGGTGAGTGAGCCGCTGGCTGAGTAGCCCCGCACGCGGTAGATGTATTCGGTCTGTACGGCACTGTCGAGCGCAAGCACGACGGAGGTGCTGTTTCCGCTGCTGCACGTTACGCCTATGGCTTCGGCGGGAATGTTGATTTCAGCTGTACTTTCGTTGAAGACAACGTCCACGAAAACGGGCTGCGGAATGGTCACAGTGTCTTCATCGTCCTCCGTGTTTGCCGTTTCTTCGTTGTTGTTGCAGGCGAACAGGCTGAGGCAGAGTGTGGCTAATAGAAGTAGGTGTTTCATGTGTGTGTGTTCAGAATTTGTGTGTGTAGCCCAGGCCGATGTAGTGTCCGTTGGGTTCGTCGTCGTCGTCCTCTATCTGGAAACGGTAGAAGGCTTTCAGGCTGTTTCGCTTGCCCAGCTTGATGTCTGTACCCCCTGTGAATTTCCATTTGTGGGCTTTGTAGCCGAGGCCAACACCGAAGTCAACGGAGAGGTAGGGGGCGAAGGGGCTCTTGCGGATGTTGTACTGGGCTGTGGCTTTCGAGCGCAACATCAGGCGGTCTTTGCTCAGTTTCTCCTTTGTGGTGTATTCCGTTTCGGTTGTGGTTTCGGTGTAGGTGTAGGCAGTGCCGTCGGTGTCGTAGCGTTCCTTGTAGCGCACTTTTTCGCGATATTTGGTGCGGTCGGCTGCACAGCTGTAGTAGTGGTTGTATTGCAGGGTTTCTTTCAGCGAGAATGACCACCGCTTGGTGGGTTTGTAGCTGAAGGAGAGGCTCGCGTTGACGCGGCTGCGGTGTCGCCAGTAGGAAGCGGTGTAGTTGTAGCCTGTGTTGTAGCCCGAAGTGTAGCCCTTGATGATGGGGGCAAACTGCCCCTGGCCGATGTAGTCGAACTTGTCGTCGTAATAGACGGCGTGGCGTGGCTTGTCCTTGTAGGTGGATTCGCATTCCCCCAGCTTCTGTGACCAGATGTGGTTGTAGCCCAGTTCGGCCTTGAGGCTGAAGATGCCTTGGTCGTAGAACTTGTAGGCGGCACTGAGTTCCACTTCGTAGCGTTCTGCACGGGTGGTGTTGGCTTGTGAGCGGAACCCGCCCGTAAGGTTGAGTGTAAGTCGGTTGGAAAGGAACTTCTTTTCGGCTTCGGCACTGATGTCCAGCCCAAAGTCGTTGCTCTGGGCGTGGAGGAATGAGGATTGGGGGGTGAGGAATGAGGAACTGAGCGTGAGGAGGAGGAGGAGTGTGAGGCGGGGGTGTTTAGTCATATTCCTTTGGCATTTTCTGTATGGATTCGTCTCCTTCCACTGTGTTGTAGTAGATTTTGATGAGTGCCATGTCCTTGAGAAAGTCGATGGAACCGATGGATACGTGCGTGATGTCAAGCCCTGTGCGCTCTTTCAGGTCTTCGATGAGTTCGGTGCGCTTGGCGGGTTTGATGAGGTCAATCTTGTCGTATTTCACATATTTGGAAGAAAGGCTCTTGATGAGCATGTTGGCTTCTGCTATCCAGACACCGAAGACGAAGATGACATCTGTCAGCAGGAGTTCGCCCATAGAGGTCAGCAGCGGGCCTGCAAATTCGGGGTGCTTGGGCGAGATGTCGGCTGCCCAGGCCAGGCCGTTGATGGCTGCCAGCGAGATGATGAGGAAGAGGTAGGTCATTTCGCGGATGGGCACACTCTCTGTGCGGTAGCGCATGATGCAGAAGATGGCGAAGAGGCCCATGGCGATGCCTGTCTTGATTTTTGCGTCGCCCATGAGGTGGATGAGCATGAAGATGCAGAAGCCCACAAGGATGTAGGTAAAGAAGAAGTCCTTGCGGCGTGCTTTGGGGAAGTAGAAGCAGCGGGCAATGGTGACCGTGAAGATGGTGTTGATGATGAGGCGCAGGATGAGGTCGAGAATGCGGCACGTGTCGCTCGATAGCACTGCAAAGAAGTCGTTGAGTGTGTCCATAATGTGATTGTTTAGATTTCGTGGTCAATGAATGCGCGACCATTTATTTTCTGAAGATTGCGGAGTTTGGGCTTGAAGTTGTTCTGCTTCAAGCCGGGGTCTGTCAGTGCCATGCCGATGCAGCATTTCGAGAAGCCCGTGGGGTGTACGTGGATGTCGCGCAGCAGGTTGGTGACAGGGGAAAAGACATTGCCGTCGCGCTTCAGTTCGATGATGACGAGCTGGTCGGTGGCGTGGTCGTGTGTGGTTTCAAAGTTGTGGAAACAGATGTTGAAGTCGATGGTGAGCCTTTCCGTCTTGTCTTTGTTGACCAGCGTAACGCGGTCAAACTGGTTGCGGACCACGGCGTTCAAGAGGTCCAGGTTCTGGCCCGTCTTGCGCTGAACGAGTTCATGCACGCCCTCGGTGTTGCGGAAGTCGTCTTGCGACGGCACTTCGATGCGCTTCTTCTTGGTGCGTGCATGGTTGTTCTTGTTCTTGACTTCAAGGAATGTCAGCCCGCTCGCCACGTAGGTTCTCACGCGCACCTTCATGCGTCGGGCATGTTTGTTGTGGTGCATCATGTAGAACACGTGGTTGTCGGTGTCGTAATATGTTGTGCAATAAGGAATGATTCTGTTGCCGAGCGTTTCCTGCACATAGTATTTATCTTGCACCAGCCGCAGTAGCTCCACAAGTTGGTACTTGGAAGCTACATACTTGGTGTCGAGACGATTCATCAGGCGTATGCCCGACATTTCGTCAAGCGTGATGGGGGGCATTAGGTTCAGCAAGGACAGAATCTGCTGGTCTGCTGCATTCATGGTCGCCTTGCTTTATACGGTCATGATTTCCTTGTTCTTTGCCTCAAGCATACTTTCTATCTGCTTGATGAACTTGTCGTGAATCTTCTGTACTTCTTCTTCAGAATCCTTTTCTACGTCTTCTGGTACACCGTTCTTGATGGATTTCTTCAGCTTTTCGATGGCTTCACGGCGGGCATTGCGCACGCTGACCTTGGCGTTCTCGGTCTCCTTGGAGCACTGCTTGGTAAGGTCGCGGCGACGCTCCTCCGTAAGTGGCGGAATGCCCAGGCGGATAATCTCGCCGTTGTTCTCAGGCATGATGCCCACGTTGGAGTCGATGATGGCTTTCTCGATGGGCTTGAACATGTTCTTGTCCCAGGGCTTGATGGCGATGGTGCGAGCATCGGGGGTGGTGATGCTGCTCACGTTGTTCAGTGGCACTTTGCTGCCGTATGAGTCAACGCGCACTTCGTCAAGGATGTGCACATTGGCACGTCCTGCACGGATGCGTGCAAGGGTCTCTTCGAGGTGCATCACTGCCAGCTCCATCGACTCCTCGGCCTCGCTGATATAAACTTTTACATCTTCCATATTAATAAGGTTTTAGGGTTAGGTAATCTGTTAGTTAGGGGGCTGTTATGCTTCCAGTATCTTGCATCCTTCGCATGGCTTCAGCTGTTTGAAGAAGTCGTTGCCCTTGTCGTCAACGAGGATGAAGGCGGGGAAGTCTTCCACTTCAATCTTCCAGATGGCTTCCATGCCGAGTTCCGGATATTCCACACACTCGATGCTCTTGATGTTGTTCTGAGCCAGGATAGCAGCAGGACCACCAATCGAACCGAGGTAGAAGCCGCCGTGGTCCTTGCAGGCGTTGGTCACGTCGATAGAGCGGTTGCCCTTGGCCAGCATGATGCGGCTGCCACCGTGGTCTTGGAATTCATATACATAGGGGTCCATGCGTCCTGCCGTAGTCGGACCCATCGAGCCACAAGCCATGCCAGCAGGGGTCTTGGCTGGTCCGGCATAGTAGATAGGGTGGTCTTTCAGGTACTGCGGCATTTCTTCGCCAGCGTCCAGGCGTGCCTTAATCTTGGCGTGAGCAATGTCGCGGCCTACGATGATGGTGCCGTTCAGACTGAGGCGGGTAGAAACAGGGTACTGGCTGAGTTGTTTGCAAATCTCGTCCATTGGGCGGTTGAGGTCAACCCGCACCACGTCGCCTTCGCCAGCGTTGCGCAGTTCTTCGGGGATGAGTTCGTAGGGTTTGTCGTCCATCTTCTCAATCCAGATGCCGTCCTTGTTAATCTTTGCCTTGATGTTGCGGTCTGCCGAGCAGGAAACGCCCAGACCGATGGGGCAGCTGGCACCATGGCGAGGCAGACGAACCACGCGCACGTCGTGAGCCATGTACTTGCCGCCGAACTGTGCGCCAAGGCCAATCTTGTAAGCCTCTTGCAGC
Organism: Bacteroidaceae bacterium; assembly: GCA_017453465.1. GTDB lineage: Bacteria > Bacteroidota > Bacteroidia > Bacteroidales > Bacteroidaceae > Minthosoma. The sequence continues at coordinate 53,377 of JAFTEV010000010.1, forward strand.
AGTTGCTTCTCCAGCTCGATGTCACGGAAGGCGCGGCCAGTCTCGTCGCCCGTTGTGGGCAAAGAGTCATAATAATGTGTGGAAGCCAGCTTCACGGTGAGCAGGTTCTTCTCTGCCGATGTGCCGCCGATGACGATGGCAATGTGGTAGGGTGGGCAAGCAGCTGTGCCCAGGCTCTTCATCTTTTCTACGAGGAAGGGAATCAGTGTGCCGGGGTTCTGGATGCGAGCCTTTGTCTCCTGATACAGGTAGGTCTTGTTGGCCGAACCACCGCCTTTTGTTACCATGAGGAACTTGTACTCCATGCCCTCCGTTGCCTCGATGTCAATCTGGGCTGGCAGGTTGCACTTGGTGTTCACCTCGTTGTACATGTCGAGCGGAGCATTCTGCGAGTAGCGCAAGTTCTCCTCGGTGTACGTCTTGAAGACACCTTTCGACAGAGCCTCTTCGTCGCAGAAGTTTGTCCACACCTGCTGTCCCTTTTCGCCGTGGATGATGGCTGTGCCTGTGTCCTGGCAGAGCGGCAACTGCCCCTTGGCAGCTACTTCGGCATTGCGCAGGAAGGTGAGTGCCACATACTTGTCGTTGGCCGAAGCCTCTGGGTCGCGCAGGATTTTAGCCACCTGCAGGTTGTGGCTGCGGCGCAGCAGGAAGCTGACATCGCGGAAGGCGGCATTGGCCATCCGTGTCAGTGCTTCGGGTGTGACCTTCAGAATGGGGGTTCCTTCAAACTCGCTGACAGAGACGCCTTCCTTTGTCAGCAGATAATATTCCGTGTCGTCCTGTCCCAGCTGGAACATGGGTGCATACTTGAATGCTGGTGTTTGAGCCATAGTTTTATTTTACGATTTAGAAATTTATGATTTGTGCCACAAACATACAAACTTTTTTTTATTAACGCAAAAGAATGGGGAAAAAGTTGCACGATTAACTAAAATACTGCAACTATTTGCATTCTTTAAGTTCTTGTTTTAATTGTGAACGTGGCACACCCAGCTCGATGGCACGCTCAAAATCGTGACGAGCCAGACGGTAGTTTTTCATTTCTTTGTGGATGTAGGCACGGGTCAAAACCATGTTTTTGTTGTCGGGTTCCAGTGCGATGGCTTTGTCCAGGTCCATGATGGCCAGTTCTGGCAGGTTTCCTTCGTGCTCAATCTCGGCCCGCACGGAGTAGAGTTCTGCTTTTGCGGGGTTCTGGTCAATCAGGGTGGCCAGCTGGGTAAGGGCCTCTTGGGGCTTCCCCATTTCTTGCAGCAGGATGGCCATGCCCAGCCGTGCCGTGTAGTTGTCGGGTGCGATGTGGAGCAGCCGCTCATAATATTCCTTGGCCTTCGGGAAGTCTTTGCGTTGCTGATAGATGTAGGCACAGCCCTGCAGGGCCTCCAGGTGGTTGGCGTTCACGTCGAGGATGTTTCCGTAGTCGATGGCCGCCAGTCGGTAGTTGCCCAGCTCAAAATACAGGTCTCCGCGTGCCTTCAGGATGGGCACATTGAGGGGGGCGATGTTCAGGGCCAGACCGTAGGTGTCGATGGCCTTCATGGGCTGTCCCTGTGCCACCTGCACCTTGGCGAGGTTGGCATACAGCAGGGCATTGCGGATGTCGTTGGGCATGAGCCTCAGTGCCTGCTTGAAGTACGTTTCGGCTTGGCTCAGCGAGTCCACCTCAGCCGCCTTGATGCCACGCTCCACCAGTTCCTCGTAGCTCTGGGCATGGGCACGAAGCACGAAGAGCGACGAATGAAGTGTGAGGAGAAGAAGGAGGATGGAGACTCTACAGACCAGGGTGGAAGAACATAAAAGGAGATAGAAGGAGGTAAAAGGAGATAGAAGACGGTACGGAGTTCTTGTAACGTCCTTTATCTCCGTCGCTGAAAGCGGCATATCTCCCTTTATCTTCTTATATCTACTTAACATGCAAAACATGGATTGGGTTTATGGATGCGCAGCCCGGTATTTTTCTTCATTTTCATCTTCAAGCATGGAAAGGTATGAATTGTATCTCGATTCGCTGATGTCGTGGCGTTCCACGGCTTCCAGCACAGCGCAGTGCGGTTCGTGGGTGTGTGTGCAGTTGTGGAACTTACACTGGGCCGAGAAGCGGAAGATTTCCTTGAAGTAGTGGCCTATCTCCTCCTTCTCCATGTCAAACGTGCCAAAGCCTTTGATACCAGGCGTGTCGATGATATAGCCGTCGCCAGACGAGGAGATAGGGTACATTTCGGAAAACGTGGTCGTGTGTTTGCCCGTGTTGTAAGCGTCCGAAATTTCGCTGGTCTTGAGGTTCAGGTGTGGAAACAGCGCGTTGATGAGGGTGGATTTTCCCACACCGCTGTTGCCGGAGAGCAGGGTGACTTTTCCCGAAAGTTCCTTTCGCAGTTCCTCCACACCCAGTCCTGTCTTGGCAGAAATCTGGCGGCATTCGTAGCCGATGGTCTCATACAGGTTGACCATGCCCTCCAGGTATTCCCTCCAGTCGCCTTCCACCAGGTCCACCTTGTTGAACACCAGTGTCACGGGCACCCTGTAGGCTTCGGCACTGGCCAGGAAGCGGTCGATGAAGATGAGGGACGTTTCGGGTCTGGTCACCGTCACAATCAGGAAGCACTGGTCCACGTTGGCGGCCAGGATGTGCGACTGCTTGCTCAGGTTGGTCGATTTGCGGATGATGTAGTTCCTGCGGTCCTCCAGGGCCACAATCAGGCCGGCATTCTCCTCCTGTTGCGGCGTGAACTCCACACGGTCGCCGATGGCCACGGGGTTGGTGGTGCGAATGCCCTTGATGCGAAAGTTTCCCTTCACCTTGCATTCGTACAGTGCTCCCGATTCGTCGGCCCGTACCGTGTAGCTGTAGCCCGTGTTTCTTATGACAAGCCCTTTCATCAGTAATGAGTTATTTTGGCCGCAAAGGTAGGGATTATAATTGAAACATGAAAGTTGACGGCCAGAAAATAATGAAAGTGGCTTCTATAAAATGTACGCAGAGACACAGAATGACGGAGATAGGCAGTTAACAATTGAAATCGCATGAAAGTGTTAAACAATGTTGATTTCGTCCAGAATCTGTTTGTTTCTTCATAAAACACGGTTGCTGACCGCTTTCTGGAAGGCAATGAAAACAAGCTGAATATGTTACACAGAAAATGCCTCGGAGTCGCGTAGGCAATGCGTCGCTCCCGCATAGGCAATCAAACCCAAACGATTGCCTACACGAGCGCGACGCATTGCTGACATTTCTTAAGAAAAACCCCTGTGCGAGCGTTTCAATTCCCGCGTTTGGGGGTCGCCCAAACGCAAAAAAACGGTGGTTTTGTTGCAAAATTGAAAGAAAATCACTACTTTTGTGGCGAAAATCATGTAGTTGCCCAGCAAGACCATTTGCTTATGAACGAAGCCCTGCAGCACCCTATAGACAGGCTGGAAAGTGAGATTGAAGCACAAGGACTGGTCGTCATCGACAACGTGACACGGTTGCCTGCATACGGTGAACCTTATATTTCGCCCCACATGGTCATCGGACTCAATCTGCGCGGACAGGTGAAGGCCGAATACGATATGCGCCCGGTGGTGTTCCATCCCCACGAAATATCGGTGCTCTATCCCAACCACATCGTGCTGGGCCGCGAATCGTCCGAGGATTATCAGGCTGTGCTGGTTGTCATATCCAGCCGCTTTTTCGACGAACTTCGCAAAATGGCCTCCTATCGCAATCCGCTGGTCTATCACAACGCACCAGCCATACAGCTTGACGAACAGCAGTTCGAGGCCGTGCAGAACATCATCAACCTGCTGCGCTCCGTGAGTCGGATGCAGATTCCTGCGCGAACCATTATGATTGCCAACCTGCTCGAAGTCCTCTCCCTGCTGCTGACCGAATATCGCCAGAAGACCCAGTCCGTGTCGCTCCAGCAGCAGTCCAAAGAAAAACTTTTTTCTCGCTTTTACGATGCCATCGTGAAGCACCACCGCGACTCACGCGAGGTGAGCTACTATGCCGACCTGCTCTACCTCTCGCCCAAGTATTTCGGTTCCGTCATCAAGCGAGAAACCGGCATCAGTGCCGGCGACTGGATTGCCAACTACGTTGTCATTCAGGCCAAATCCCTCCTCTCTACCCGCCGCGATCTCAGCATCCAGCAAATCAGCCACCAGCTGGGCTTCCCCGACCAGGCCGCCTTCAGCCGCTACTTCCGCAGCAATGCCAAAATTTCCCCCTCGGAATACCGGGCTGGCTGCTTGTAGGATTAGGAGAAAGAAAAAATGCAGCCTTTTTCAGACTGCATTCTTAATTTGTGCGGGGTAATCTTTATTCTTTCGGTTTTATATATTTCGCAATGATGTCGGCCAGTTGAGCTGCGCCCTTGTCGTTGGGGTGTATGCCGTCGTTCTGCATCTGCTTGCCGTCGTCTTGGAAGAGGGTGTGGAGTTCGAGATATTCCAGCTTCTGTTTCTTGGCGAACTTCTGGAGGGCGGGCATGATGGCGGTGGTGATGATGGAGTCGGAAATGTTCCACGTGGGTTTGTAGGCTGTGATGGGGCTAGCCAGGATGATGCGCGGCTTGGAGGGTAGGCTGCGGAGGGAGTCAACCATCTGTTGGAGGCACTGGGTGTAGTCGTCTTTGGCGTATTGCCAGTTTTCGGGCTTCGAGTCGTTGGTGCCCAGCTTGATGATGACGATGTTGGGTTGCCAGGCCAGACAGTCACGCCATGCCAGCTCCTGCTGGTAAGGGTGGTTGCCACGGTTCGACATGGTGCGGGCACCTACGCCGAAGTTCTTCACGGCATAGCCCTGCCCCAGTTGTTTGCGCAGTTGGGCTGGATAGCCAAAGGCTTCGGCCATGTCGATGCCAGAGCCGTCTGTGATGCTGTTGCCGACACACGCCACACGAATGTCGTCTTCGGCGGGCATACGGAGGTCGGCAAGCCATTGGCGGAGTTCGGCCTTCATCAGTTCGTGGTACTTCCAGTTGCTGCGGAAGCCAAAGCCGTGGCCACCCGACGGGTAGCAGAACATGGTGCAGCTGTTGCCGGCTCGACGCATGGCTGTGTAGTAGGCGGCGGCGTTGGTGGCTGGGGGCACGGCGCGGTCGTCGTTGGCCAGGATGAGGATGGCTGGAGGCGTGAGGTGGCGGCGCACAGCTTGGTCGCTGCTCCACTCGCGCTGCAGCGTGGCATCATTTCGCCCATCGCCCAGAAAGCCTACGCAGGAACCTTTGTGGCTGAGTTTTTCGTTCATGGAAATGACGGGGTAGAAGAGAATGGAGAAGTCGGGGCGAGCATCGAAGGGGGCGTGGGTGGAGACGGCAGAGGCCAGGTGGCCTCCAGCGGAGAATCCCTGAATGCCCACGTTGTGCGGGTTGATGTGCCAGACGTGGCAGCTGTCGCGCACTGTGCGGATGGCTTGGTAAGCATCGCTGAGGGGAATGTTGCGGTCGCCGCCAGGCATACGGTATTTCAAGACGATGAAGGCAATGCCCTGCTGGTTGTAGAACTCAGCCCAGTCGTGCCCCTCGTGGTCCATGGCCAGATGGCTGTAGCCGCCACCTGGGCAATCGACAATGGCACGGCCATTTGCCTGGGCTGCAGCTTCGGCTGTAGGCAGATAGACAGTAATCTCCGACTGGCCGTCGGCAGAGTTTTTCAGAATAAACTTGCGGTCGGTGCTTTGAGCAGAAGAATGAAGAATAAAGAATGAAGATTGAAGAATCAGTAAAGCAAAAATTCTAAGGTTCATAGGAGATAATAAATTGGGGGTTAAAGAAAAGACTTAAATAAAAAGTATTCTCAATTTTGACCACAAAAGTACTCAAATTTCTACCAAATGAAGCGCTAAAACCAAGAAATTTGCATAAAAAGTGATGATTTTATGCGTTTTTAGCAGTTCAAGGGATGGAAATCGAAGAATTATATGTAAATTTGCAGCGTTCTTCGGAACAATTTTTATTGAAACAACGAAGCGTTATGCTCGACTTGCTGATAGAAACGTGAGAAATTTCTGTAGTACGCAAGGAAAGTATATCGGTTCGCGCGTATAGCGTGGGCTGGTTACATTTCTCGTACTAAGGTAATTCTCACGACCTCTATCAGAAGAAGTGGCATATCAGTGCCACGCTTCATACATTTAATTGTCCTTTTGGGTGCTGGAGGGCTATAAAGGTTGTGCTCGACACGTATTAGAGATTGTATTATGACATTCAACAAAGTTGAAATGACAGCGATTATGAGTATGGTACATGCCATGATTGTTGCTGATGGAAAAGTAGCAGATGAAGAAATAAGTGTTATTTCTGCCGAAATGATTAAGTTTGGAATTCCTTTGACTGATTTCAAAGAATTATTTCTTAAAGGAAGAGATATGGAGCCTTCTATTGCTGTTGAAATAGTATCCAAAATGACATATGAACAAAAGAAATATGTCGCAGCTTATCTTGGAAATATTATGGCTGTTGACAACGATATTGATGGCAGAGAAATAGCATTATGGAAACTTTTGTCTCAATTATGTAATTTGCCATCGATGACTGTTGCAGAGGCTATAAAATATATGAGAGAATAATAAAGCAGTTATTATAATGAATAAATATTATGAGTTCTTTAGAAAATAAATGCCAAAATCTACTCATGTCAATTAATAGTGGTGACATTGATAGATACAAACGTTTAAGAACGTCTATTGTTGCAGATATTAGCGACAATGATTTTATGGTTAGTGACTATGAAGACAACTTGGCAGTAGGAAAGAGCCTTGTTATTATCCTATATGATATGCCTCATAGTGGAATTATATATAAGCGGATAGTTCTAATTGCATTGCATTCACTTCTCAAAATAATCATTAGCGACAAGAATGACAGTAATCCCCAAACAGCTATAGCTTCTGCTCTTCTTTTGATTTTGTTTTCGGAAAATCAGGATTTTGTAGGCGGAGAGTATATTGCTTCAAAAGTTGGAACCACGGATGCTGCAGCCCATCAGTTCATTGGTATGACATGTGTTTTTTATTGGAAATACAAATTTAATACATCAAAACCGTCCCTGTTGTACCGAACAGAGCAAAGACTTCAAAAGGCCATAAACACTTCTACAATTGATACACCAGACATTTCTACAAGAAAGAAGGTTGTAGATTTTGAGTACGATAATTTTAATTCAATGTTGCATGATTTGCCGCTTGATGTAGAATTGAAGTTTCCTGGAGTGCCTTTCTTTGATCCTGAAATAGTTTATCCCCAAATTCAATCCCTATTTAAATCAGAGCCGATATATTTCAAGAAAGCCGATTTCATTTCACATGCCAATACAACGATGAATACCGAAGGTAACAATAAAAACAGGACAATAACAAATGCAGCACCTAACAAGACAGAATCATCATCTGGCTGCCTTGGCTTTATTATCTTTTTTATGGTTACATCATTAATAATGGCATACTCAATGTAATCAAGAGCAGGTGGTGAATGTGTGATGATTTGGGTAATTGTCATAACGATAGTCGTATTTATCGCCTTCAAACTGGGTTCCATTTCCGGTCAAATAATCGAAAGCGTGAACAGCAGCGGTGGTATGAGAGTCAAGTATACAAAGCTGTTGGAGAACATCCTTGGTGGTCACAAGGACAGCAAGATTTTCGTGGAGACTCGCACATACATAAGGGCGGGCGTCTCGAACTACGGTGGAACGACGCTGTTTCACATTCAGCAATCTACGGGAAATAAGGTCATCATTCAATACGAGGTGAAAGACAATCCTGTGGTGCCTTCTTACCAGTTGGAATGGATTTTCCCTGACGATATGGACCAAGATGAAATGATGGTCGTCATGGCTATGGATATACAGAAGAAGATGATGCAAGGATTTTAAGCGAACATCTATCTATTATAGATTTCTATCAAATTAATAACTTTGAATATATGGGACTATTTAGTAGAACAAGAAAACCTATTCCTCCGTATGATACGCTGGAAGCAGAACAAAGGTACGCATTATATTTTTTGTTAGAATATCTAACAATGAAAGGTGTTCCTTTGCATGAAATGTCATGGGCTTTACAATATTTAGATAAGGCAGCCATATATTATGGCATGACTAAACGACAAATAGATGATTTCAAGCCATTTTATGATACGTATGAAAAAATAACATCTTATATTAAGCAAATTACGAATCGCCAAATTCTTGAATATATGATAAGCAACTGTTCTAACATCTTTATTTTGATGGATGGTGGTGAGAAACACAGAAGCTTAGGAGAACAAGCTTATAAATTATACGAAGAGTTGGGATTCTCATACGAAAATGTAAGACATATTGTAGACAAATATAGATATAGGACGGATATCTGAGCTAATGCCTATTATCTATTTTGTAGGGTGTACGAAGATGCGTTTTCAAAATCTCTTCGTCTTTCTCTTTACTCCATTGACCTGACTCCCAGAGTTTATTCATGCCCTTTTCTGCTTTTTGGGCATAATAGTCGTTGAGCATCTGATGAAGTTCGTCTTGTTCTATAATCACTTTTGCAACGATTGATATTGGTAAAAAGCTAACAACTAACAGGGAAATATTCGCTTTGAGGATGTCCGATGTAGAGACCGCAGACGGAAGCTTGGGGGTACATGGCACCATTCTCGGTGAGGGTGATGCCAATGGAGGAGATGTCTATCATTTCAGCCAAGCGGAAAATGGCTTTCTGATCGGGCAGGCAGGGATAGCCTATGGCTGGACGTATGCCGGCCCAATGAATCTGGCGGTGCAGGTATTCGCTGGCAGCTTCCACTAAGCGGTCGCCAAGGGTTTGGAGGAGCAAGGCATCGTAGTCGCTGACTCCTTGCTGCTGCTTGATGGCTTCAAGGCGGTCGATGAATGTCTGACTGACGGTGGCAGCAAAGAGTCCGATGTGGTCGCCACCCAGCGGAGAGATGTAGTCGCAGAGACTTTTGCAGATGCCTTCGGGAAAGTTTTGCCGAGGGGTGGGCAATGTGACCACACGGTTACAACAAGGGCAACCAGCATCATGCTCTGCCTGTCGCAAGGTTATCTTGATATGGTCGTCTGCCCCTTGGGCTGGATAGAAGGCTTGCATACAACGCATATTGTAGGCAGCATCTGCTGCAAGCCTTTGTAGCCATGTATCTGCATCGGCACGGAGCTTTTGTCCCTCTTCGGTATCGCCTTTTACTTTCCATGCAAAGTAGAACATCTTCCAGTTGATGAGTGGTAGGAGTTCGCTGATGGGGATTGAAGGTAGGAGGCGGGCACCGATGAATGGGGGCTGGGCTGGTTGGTATGCTTGCCAGTCGCAGGAGAAGCGGCGAGAAAGTGGGGTACTCAGAGTATTCGGAGCACTTTGATTATTCTGAGATTTCTGAGACTGTTCTGTGCGCAGGCGCTGTTGTTCGGCAGCATTTTCGGCCAGTACCATGTCGTGAAGGGCAGGGTCGAGCAGGCGGAGGGCAAAGACGGGATTGGTGGCGGCATCACGCATGTGGAAGACTCCACCATGATAGAGCGGCGCAATCTTCATGGCTGTATGCAAGGCAGAAGTTGTTGCTCCACCCACCATGATGGGAATGTGGAGCCCTGCCTGTTCCATTCCTTCGGCCACTTGGCACATCTCTTCCAACGAGGGAGTGATAAGCCCTGAAAGGCAGACAATATCTACTTTTTCCTTAATGGCCGTTTCGATAATCTGTTCTTTGGGAACCATCACGCCGAGGTCTATCACTTCGAAGTTGTTGCACGTCAGGATGACGGCCACGATGTTTTTGCCGATATCGTGCACATCGCCCTTTACGGTAGCAATGAGGATTTTGCCAGCTTTTGAGCTGACAGAAGTGTCTTTGTCCGTTTGTTCCATGAATGGACTGAGGATGTTGACGGCCTTTTTCATGGTGCGTGCCGTCTTCACCACTTGCGGCAGAAACATCTTGCCGGCCCCAAAGAGTTCGCCCACCTGATTCATGCCTTCCATCAAAGGGCCAGAGATGATTTGCAGAGGAGTCTCGCCACGTTTTATCAGCTCCATGATGTCGGCTTCGAGCGTGGTGGAGCCGCCTTTGATGAGGGCTTGGGTGAGACGGGAGGAGGGGGTGGCTTCTATAGTAGTTATAGTTCCTATAGTTTCTATAGTCTCTATAGCTTTGTCGGGCTTGGGCTTTTCTGGCTCGGCTTTTTCTGCCAGCTGCACCAGCTGTTCACTGGCTTCGGGGTAGAGATTCAGCAGCACTTCGGTGATGGCCAAGGCCAATTCGGCTGGGATGCTGAAATAGTCCATTGCCGTGGCTGGGTTCATGATGGCCATGCCCATGCCGCTCGGGACGGCAAGGTGCAAAAATACAGCGTGCATGGCTTCACGCACATAGTTGTTGCCACGGAAGGCAAAGCTGAGGTTTGACAATCCTCCCGAAACACGCGCACCAGGCAGATGCTCCGTAATCCAGCGTGTAGCTCTGATGAAATCGTTGGCATAGTTTGCGTGCTCTTCCATGCCTGTGGCAACTGTCAGCACGTTAGGGTCGAAGATGATGTCATTGGGAGAGAAGCCGATTTCATCCACCAGCAGACGATATGCCCGCTGGCAAATGGCGATGCGGCGTTCATAGTCGGTGGCCTGTCCTTCTTCGTCGAAACACATCACGATGACGGCTGCACCCAATCGCTTCACTATCCGTGCATTTTTGAGGAATTCCGCTTCGCCCATTTTCAGACTGATGCTGTTGACAATACATTTGCCTTGGCAACACTTCAGTCCTTCCTCTATTACCTCAAAACGGCTGGAATCGACCATGATGGGCACACGGCAGATGTCAGGGTCGTCCATCAACAGCTTTAGGAATGTGTGCATTTCCTGTCTGGCATCCAGCAGGCCGTCGTCCATGTTCACGTCGATAGCCATTGCACCATCGGCAATCTGCTTGCGGGCAATGTCCAACGCCTCTTCATATTTCTTTTCGTTAATCAGTCGCAGGAACTTGCGCGAACCGGCCACATTGCAACGCTCGCCCACACGCACAAAATCTTTCTTCTCGAAGGCGTAATGCTCCAGTCCGCTCAGCCAAAGGGCTTCGGCACGAGGCTTGGGCTGACGAATGGCTGCGGTGGAGGCGTCAATCATCTGCCGCATTTCAGCTATGTGGGCAGGGGTTGTTCCACAACAGCCGCCGATGATGTTGGCCAAACTTTCATCCAGAAAGACCTGCATCTTGTGGCGCATGTCGGCTGGCGTGTCGTCATACTTGCCAAACTGATTGGGCAGACCTGCATTGGGGTGGCAACTGACATAGCAGGGAGCCATGGCAGCCATCTCGCGGAGATAGGGCACCATGCCGTCGGCACCCAGTCCGCAGTTCAGTCCCACGGAAAGCGGATTGGCATGAAGCACGGAGGTGACAAAAGCCGAAGCCGTCTGCCCGCTCAGTGTGCGTCCGCTGGCATCGCTGATGGTCATGGACAGCAGGATTTCTGGCTCCACCTGCGGCTGTTGGTGTTCCCACAGTGCGGCCTTGGCCTTCTCGTAGGCAGAAATGGCAGCTTTGGCATTCAGCGTGTCGAAGATAGTCTCCACCAGAATGCCGTCAACGCCTTCTTCCAGAAGCGGCTGTATCTGTTCCAGATAGACAGCTTCCAGCTCGTCGAAGGTGATGAGGCTGTCGCCGTTCATGGACAACATCTTGTTGGTAGGCCCCACATCGCCCAGCACGTAGCGGGGACGGTCGGGCGTGAGGGCAGTCATACGCTGGGCTTCCTCGATGGCCAAACGCGCACCGGCGCGGTTCAGTTCCGCAATCTTGTCGTCAAAGTGGTACTCCACCTGCGACGTGCGCTGGCTGCAGAAGGTGTTGGTAGAGATGATGTCGGCTCCAGCCTCCAGGTAGGCTCGGTGGAGCTGGCGCACACGCTCCGGAGCCGTCAGACACAGCTCATCGTTGTTGCCGTGCATCAGCACAGAACCTGTGGCACCGTCCAGGAGCAGGACACGGTGTTGCAAAGCCTCCCTTAATGTTTCTTTCATACGCTCTGCATGATTTGTTCTATTTGCGTGGCTGCATTCATCGTGTAGAAATGCAGACACGGCACGTCGTGCGCCTTCAGTTCGCGACACTGGCGAATGGCCCACGCTATGCCGACGGCCTTCACGTCGTCGTTGGTCTTGCACTTCTCCAGCTGGCTCACCAGTTCTTCGGGGAAATCCACGCGGAACGTGCGTGGCAGGGTAGTGCAGTGGTTCAGGGTGCCCAGCGGCTTCAAGCCCGGCACGATGGGCACGGTGATGCCCGCCTCGCGACACTGTTCCACAAAGCGGAAAAACTTCTGGTTGTCGAAGAACATCTGCGTGACGATGTAGCCAGCCCCCAGGTCCACCTTGTGCTTCAGGGCACGCAGGTCGCTGGCAAAGCTCATGGCCTCCTCGTGCTTCTCAGGATAACCAGCCACGCCATAGCTGAAGGGCCGCTCGTTGCATAGTTCGTGCTGTTCGCCGAAGAGCAACAGCCCCTGGTTAAAACGGTTAATCTGTTCGCACAGCTCAGAGGCATAGTGCAAGCCGCCCTCCTTGGGGATGAAGCGGGCATCCTGCTTCGACTTGTCGCCGCGCAGCACCAGCAGGTCTTTCAGGTCGAGGAAAGAGAGGTCGAGCAGTTCGTACTCCGTCTCTTGCTGGCTGTAGCCACTGCAAATGACGTGTGGCACCACGGGCACGCCGTACCGCTGCTTCAGGGCGTAGGCTATGGCCACGGTGCCGGGGCGCAGTCGCTCCTCCACGCGCTGATACTGCCCCTTGGCTATTTCCTTGTAGGTGTAGTCGGAGCGATGGGTGGTCACCTCGATGAAGGCGGGGCGGAACGGCATGAGGCGGTCTATCGTGCTGTAGATTTGCTCAATGCTCTTGCCACGCAGGGGCGGCAGCACTTCAAACGAAAACAGCGTCTCGTTTGTCTGTTGTAGAATGTCGGATACACTGTTCATGGTTAGTCCTTTGCGATGTAGTCCAATATCTGTTCGGCGTGTATCTTTGTCTTGATTTCCTTGGGCGTAAAAATCTTTTCCACCACGCCGGTCTCGTTCACCAGGTAGGTGGTGCGCAGGGTGCCCATGACCTTCTTGCCGTACATGTTCTTTTCGCCCCATGCTCCCAGCGTTTGCAGCAGGCTGGTGTCGGTGTCGGCAATCAGGGGGAAGGGCAGTTCATACTTGTCGATGAACTTCTGGTGACTGGCTGCCGAGTCCTTGCTGATGCCCACCACGGCATAGCCGGCCTCTTGCAGCTCCTGGTAGTGTTGCTTCAGCGAACAGGCTTCTGCCGAGCAGCCGCTGGTGTTGTCTTTGGGGTAGGCATAGACAATCAGCTTCTTGCCAGCAAACTGCGAGAGTCTGATTTCTTCGCCTTTTTCGTTGTGTCCGAGTACTTCGGGCAATTTGTCGCCTATTTTCATGTTGATGTCTGTGTGTGATTTCTAATTTTGCTGCAAAAGTAGTGAAATCTTGGCAAATATGGGCATACAGCCGACTTTTTCCGTAAAATTTCCTTATTTTGTGTGCCCGGCTCCCTCTTTTTTCTGCCAAACCCTCACGTAGTCTATTTCGTAGCGCATGGGGAAGGCTTCGGGCTGAATCACTCCGCCGTTGATGCCGCCAATGGCCAGGTTCAATAATATATAATGTGGAGCATGGAACGGATTCGTATGCGCTCCGATGCTGCCGTTCACGGTCTGCCGAAGGTCGATGTCGTTGAGCAGTTCGCCGTCCAGGTAAATGCGGATATAGTCTGCCGTCCAGTCCATGAGCCAGACGTGGAACTTTTCGCCCCAGCCGGGGTCTTGGTCCAGAAAGTGCTGATAGGGAATCTTGGCGGAGTTCCACACGGCACTGTATCTGCGGTCGTTGCCCCACGCTGCGTTGGCCAGGATGTGAGGCACGCCGTTGATATGGTAAAACTCCATCACGTCGCACTCACCGTTTGACGGCCATTCCCCCTGGGTGCCGAGCGTCCAGATGGCAGGCCATGCCCCGTTCACGGCAGGGATGCGGGCACGCACCTCCATGCGTCCGTACTGGAAGGAGAAGGAGCCTCGCGTGTTGATGGAAGCGGCTGAATATCGGGCGTATGGGCGTTGACTGCGCCAGTCGTTGCGGTGGGGGGTGTAGTGCGGATTGGGGATGCTGTCGATGCGTCCCTCAATGATTAGCAACCCGTTCAGTATGTATGCGTTGTCGGCCTGATACCACTGGTCTTCCTCGTTGCGGACAAAGCCCCGCTCGGCTTGCCACCTTGTGGGGTTGAAGGTGCTGCCGCTGTCAAACTCGTCGTGCCACATCAGCTGCCACGCTGCCGTGTCTGCCGTTTGCTGGGCGAGGGTCGCTGCGGAGGCGAATGCCATCCACAGGAGGGTGAAAAACAATCGGTTCATGGTCTTGTGGTTTTGATGTTTACGCAGATTCGTTTGCTTCCCAGAGCGATGATGTCCCCCTGCTGGAGCAGCACCCCGTCGTTGGTCAGCTCTGTTCCGTTCACCAGTGCGACCTTTTCGGGCATCCTCCAGCTGTAGGTGGGGTGGGCCGGGCGCGTGTTGACACATCGGCCCATGCAGAGGCTACAGGCGTGTTGCAGTCGGGAGCGTATGCCCTTGGGACACTCCGTCCGCCATTGGCCGTGCTGAATCTTCCAGCCCGCTTCGCACAGGGAGAGCTGGCACTGGAAGGTGTCAACCCCTTCATCGTCAATGGCTATGACGTTGTAGGCTTTGTCCGACTGGCGACCCAGCGTGATGAGGCTCCTCTCCTGGGAAAGCAGCTGTTCCAGCACATACGGCTGTTCGTCGATGAGCAATGTTGTCTCCATCGTTTTTTCTCCTTGTTTTTCAGTGTGTGTGAATCGTTTTCGGTTGCAAAAGTAACAATTTGCTGGCAATCTATCTTCCTCTGCCTCCCTTTTTCTTACGCCTCGCTATTGTTAAAAAGTCTTTATGCGTATAAATTCGGCGATGAAAACGCCCGATTTTTTCTCTTTTCGCCCTTTATTTCAGGTAGTAGCAAGAACTTGAATGTGTTACAGATGTAAACCTCCGCTCCCACGTAGGCAATGCGTCGCTCCCGCGTAGGCAATAATCCGCAAACCATTGCCTACACGAATGCGACGCATTGCCTATGCGGGAAAAAAGGTTTTTGCATTTGTAAAGACTTTGGGCGGAAAGCATGAAATTCGGCCACCTCTCGATGCAGCTCTGCGGTGGAACCGTGTGAGCGGGAGCTGATGTGCTTGGTTTTGCATGTGAAGTGTCATTTGAAGCGGAAGGTGACAACTGAAAAAAGATTTGTTTTGCATAAAAAGAGGGTGGAAGGGCGAAAAAACTGCTCTAAAGTTTTGCCAATTAAAGAATTTGCCGTAATTTTGCCGCTCGTTGGGAAAATCCCAGCATGGGGCGTGCCCTTTCTGGGGGCTGCAATTCCCCTCTATACATTATTATATTTATATAAACAATCAAAAACTAAGAATTAGAATGATTATCGTTCCTGTAAAAGAAGGCGAGAACATTGAGCGTGCGCTCAAGAAGTTCAAGAGAAAAGCCGAGAAAACTGGTATCATCAAGGAAGTGCGTAACCGCAAGCAGTTCAACAAGCCTTCTGTAGTGAAGCGCAAAGCTATGCAGCACGCAATCTATGTGAACAAACTCCACTCTGTAGAGGATTGAGAATTTAAATCGTCTTAATTTTTTCAATTTTCTTTGCACCAAATTTGGTGACTTGCAAAAAATGTCCTAATTTAGTCGCGTGAATGAAGACCGAAGGGTCAAAAAGCACAGACGAAAAGATGGAAACGTGGATTGATTCCTTTCTGGAATACCTGAGAGCCGAGCGCAACTATTCGCCGCTGACGGTGAGGAAGTATGGTGATTCGCTGGTGGCTTTCCAAAGGTTTCTCCAGAGTCTGGATCCCGAAAAGACATGGAAGACAGTTGATGCCTCAGACGTGAGGGAATGGATTGTCTATATGCTGGACGAGGAAGGGAAGGATGTTTCGACAGTGAACTACGGTGGACTTAGCCCCCTGCGTACCTTTTATAAATATCTGCGTCGCATGGAATGGGTTGACATCAACCCGATGGAAAAAGTGGTTTCGCCCAAAACACCCAAGAAACTCCCCTCGTTTGTAAGGGAAAAGGATATGGACCGATTGCTCGACCTGATGGCAGAGGACAATTCGTTCCAGGGAGTCAGAAACAGGCTCATCGTGATGATGTTCTACGAAACGGGTGTCCGTCGGGCAGAACTGATGTCACTGCGGGATGCAGACGTGGATCTGCACGTGATGAGCCTGAAGGTGACTGGTAAGCGCAATAAGCAACGTATCATCCCGTTTGGAGCGGAACTGAAGGAGCAAATAGAACGCTATCTGGAGGTGCGCAACCAGACTGTGGCAGAAACGCCAGTTCGCCTATTCGTGACCGAAGAGGGAGAGCCGATGGCTTACGCCAAGGTGGGCGATGTGGTGAAAAGCGCGCTCTCGTTGGTCACCCAACAGAAGAAACGCACCCCGCACGTGCTCCGCCACTCGTTTGCAACGGCAATGCTCAACAACAGGGCTGACCTGGAATCTATCCAGAAACTGCTGGGGCACGAGAATCTGGCAACCACGGAGATTTACACCCACTTGTCGTTTGAAGAACTGAAAAATGTGTATAGAAACGCGCATCCACGCGAATAATTTTGTTAAACCTGGCTTGGGCAACAGAGGTGGCCATCCCGCTACGGAACTTGCCACAGCCGCAAAAAATCTGAATTATGGAAATTAATGTAAAGACAATCAAGTTTGATGCAACGGAAAAGTTGCAAGAGTTCATCCAGAAGAAAGTTGGAAAGCTGGAGAAATTCTGTGACAATATAAGAAAGGTAGAGGTGTCACTGAAAGTTGTGAAACCAGAGACTGCGCTCAACAAGCAGGCAGCCATCACCGTAAGCCTGCCGGGTGAGGAGTTATATGCAGACAAGGTTTGCAACACTTTTGAAGAAGCAATACAGGAAACATTGGCAGCTTTGGAGAAACAGCTGCAAAAATATAAGGAAAAACAAGCTGCAAAATAAAAAAAAGTCTGCAAAAGTTTTGGTGTTAGAAAAATAATGCCTACCTTTGCACCCACTTTGGGCTTGTGCCCCACAGAATGTTGCTGTTATAGCTCAGCGGTAGAGCACTTCCTTGGTAAGGAAGAGGTCCCGAGTTCAAGTCTCGGTAACAGCTCCAAGTGGGCAGCCGGAAAATGAGATAACGTAAAAACAATACAAAAATTAAATAACTAAGAATCTTTTTAAACGCTATGGCAAAAGAAAAATTCGAACGTACCAAACCCCACGTAAACATCGGTACAATCGGTCACGTTGACCACGGTAAGACTACTCTTACAGCTGCTATCACTACAGTTCTTGCAAAGGCTGGCCTCTCTGAGGTTAAGTCTTTCGACCAGATTGACAACGCTCCAGAAGAGAAAGAGCGCGGTATCACTATCAACACTGCTCACGTTGAGTATGAAACAGCTAAGCGTCACTACGCACACGTTGACTGTCCGGGACACGCCGACTATGTGAAGAACATGGTAACTGGTGCTGCTCAGATGGATGGCGCTATCATCGTAGTTGCTGCAACTGATGGTCCTATGCCACAGACTCGCGAGCACATCCTTCTCGCTCGTCAGGTAAACGTGCCACGCCTTGTTGTATTCATGAACAAGTGTGATATGGTTGACGATGAGGAAATGCTTGACCTCGTTGAAATGGAAATGCGTGACCTCCTCGCTCAGTATGAGTTCGAAGATGAGACTCCATTCATCCGTGGCTCTGCCCTTGGTGCACTCAACGGTGTTCCAGAATGGGAAGCTAAGGTTATGGAACTGATGGATGCTTGCGACACTTGGATTCAGGAACCAGTTCGCGACGTTGATAAGCCATTCTTGATGCCAGTTGAAGACGTGTTCTCTATCACAGGTCGTGGTACTGTAGCAACAGGTCGTATCGAAACTGGTGTCGTAAAGGTAGGTGACGAAGTTCAGCTCCTCGGTCTTGGTGAAGACGCTAAGTCTGTTGTAACAGGTGTTGAAATGTTCCGCAAGATTCTTGACGAAGGTCAGGCTGGTGATAACGTAGGTCTGCTCCTCCGTGGTATCGACAAGAAGGATGTTAAGCGTGGTATGGTTATCACTCACCCAGGAGTTATCACTCCTCACCAGGGCTTCAAGGCTTCAATCTATGTGTTGAAGAAGGAAGAAGGTGGTCGCCACACTCCATTCAAGAACCACTATCGTCCACAATTCTACCTCCGTACAATGGACTGTACTGGTGAAATCTCTCTCCCAGAGGGCGTAGAAATGGTAATGCCAGGTGACAACGTGGAAATCAAGGTTGAACTCATCTACCCAGTTGCCATCAACGTAGGTCTTCGCTTCGCTATCCGTGAAGGTGGTCGTACAGTTGGTTCTGGTCAGGTTACTGAAGTATTCGACTAATCACCTGCTTAAGCACTTGGCTGCTTAGCCAGTGCGAATAAAATTCAAATAGTTGAGGGCTGATGGTAAGCTTCTATTCGGAGGCCCTCAACTAACCTACGGGAATAGCTCAGTTGGCAGAGCACTGGTCTCCAAAACCAGGTGTCGGGAGTTCGAGCCTCTCTTCCCGTGCTAAAATGTAAGAATTAGATTATGCTTGAAAAATTTGGAAAAGTAGCACAATTTTGCAAGGATTCCTACGATGAACTTGTGCATAAGTGTTCTTGGCCAACATATAAGGAGTTGACCAACAGTGCAGTGATTGTTTTATCTGCTTCCATAATCATTGCGCTGGTGGTCTTTGTCATGGACACGGTCTTTGAGGAACTTATGAAACTTGTTTATTCAGTCTTTTAATACTTTGTTTATAATAGTATGGCAGAGATTGAAAAAAAGTGGTATGTGTTGCGGGCAATCAGTGGCAAAGAAGCTAATGTCAAGGAATACATTGAACTTGACATGAAGAATCATGGCTATCAGGAGTACGTAACACAAGTTCTCATTCCGACTGAAAATGTCATCAAGACAACTGCGGCAAACAAGCGGGTAGAGCAAAAGAGAAATCTGCTGCCAGGCTATGTGCTTGTTGAAGCAGCCTTGATTGGAGAGATTCCTCACATGCTCCGCAATACGCCAGGCGTGTTGGGCTTTTTAGGTGGCATGGACAAACCCACACCTGTCCGTCAGGCTGAACTAAACCGGATGCTCGGCATAGGTGAAGAGAATGAAGCCGCTAATCTTGCAGCCACTCAGGTTGACTTTATGGTCGGCGAGGCTGTGAAGGTTGCAGACGGCCCATTCAGCGGTTTTGACGGAACCATCGAGGAAGTGAACATTGACAAACAAAAGCTCAAAGTGTCGGTGAAGATATTCGGCAGGGTTACCCCGCTCGAATTAAGCTTTACACAGGTTACCAAGGAAATGGCTTGATGTTACGCGGGTCTTTCCTCTATCGTTAATTTAATAATATAGAACAAAATGGCTAAAGAAGTTGCTGGATTAATCAAATTACAGATTAAAGGTGGCGCTGCAAATCCATCACCTCCAGTAGGACCTGCACTGGGTTCTAAGGGAATCAACATCATGGATTTCTGTAAAGCATTCAACGCCAGAACTCAGGATAAGGCTGGAAAGGTTCTTCCAGTTGTTATTACCTATTATGCTGATAAGTCTTACGATTTCGTAATCAAGACTCCTCCTGCTGCTGTTCAGTTGATGGAAGCAGCAAAGGTGAAGTCTGGTTCTGCTGAGCCAAACCGCAAGAAGGTGGCTTCAGTAACATGGGATCAGGTGAGAGCTATCGCTGAGGATAAGATGCCTGACCTGAACTGCTTTACGATAGAGTCAGCTATGTCTATGATTGCTGGTACAGCAAGAAGTATGGGTATCACTGTAAAGTAGATCTTCCCTGATTAACAATTAAAAAATTCAATCAAGATGAGTAAACTTACAAAAA
The DNA here is from genome assembly GCA_017453465.1 of Bacteroidaceae bacterium. Taxonomy (GTDB): domain Bacteria; phylum Bacteroidota; class Bacteroidia; order Bacteroidales; family Bacteroidaceae; genus Minthosoma. The sequence continues at coordinate 73,360 of JAFTEV010000010.1, forward strand.
ATCAGAAGGCAGTTGCTGACAAGGTTGAAACAGGGAAGGCATACACACTTGCTGAAGCATCGCAGCTGGTGAAAGACATTACTTTCACTAAGTTTGACGCATCGCTTGACATTGACATCCGTCTGGGCGTTGACCCCCGCAAGGCCAACCAGATGGTACGTGGTGTTGTTTCTCTCCCTAATGGAACTGGTAAGGAAGTGCGCGTGCTTGCACTCGTCACTTCAGATCAGGTTGCTGCTGCCACAGAAGCTGGTGCCGACTATGTTGGTCTTGAAGAGTACATCGACAAGATCAAGGGTGGCTGGACCGATGTAGATGTAATCATCACCATGCCTTCTTGCATGGGTAAGATTGGTGCTCTCGGTCGTGTCCTCGGTCCACGTGGACTTATGCCAAACCCCAAGAGCGGCACTGTTACAATGGACGTTGCAAAAGCTATCCGTGAGGTAAAGCAGGGTAAGATTGACTTTAAGGTTGACAAGACTGGTATTGTTCACGCTTCTATCGGTAAGGTTTCTTTTTCCGCCGAAAAGATTGCTCAGAACGCCCAGGAATTTATCAACACAATCATCAAGCTGAAACCTGCTACTGCAAAGGGTACTTATATCAAGAGCATTTATCTTTCAAGTACTATGAGTAAGGGTGTAAAGGTTGACCCAAAGTCTGTTGAATAATTAAAACGAACTGAATCATGAAGAAAGAAGATAAAGCTTTACTTATTGATAGTCTCGTTGAGACACTCAACAACTATCCACATTTCTACGTAGTTGATGTAACTGCTCTTGACTCTGCTACTACGAGCGCGCTTCGTCGCGAGTGCTTCAAGAACGAAATCAAACTTCAGGTTGTAAAGAACACGCTTTTCATTAAGGCTCTTGACAAGAAGGGCGAGGAGTTTGAAGCACTGAAGCCTATTCTTAAGAATACTACAGGTATCATGTTCTGCCAGACGGCCAATGTACCTGCCAAGTTGATTAAGAAGTTTGCAAAGGAGCATGGCGACATGCCAGCCCTGAAGGGTGCTTATGCAGAAGAGAGCTGCTATGTTGGGGCTGACCAGCTCGACACATTGGCAGCAATCAAGAGCAAGAACGAACTTATTGCAGACGTTATCGCTGCTCTCGAAGGCCCAATCAATGGTGTACTTTCAGCCCTCGATGCTGGTACTACTATTCACGGTCTGCTTGATGCAATCGAAGAAAAGAAAGGGTAATATAGAAGCCCGTTAGTTCTTGCGGATTTTATATCGCTTGAACACAAAGAATTTAAAATTAAAAAAGTAAAAAAATAACAAATTAAAATTTATAAGAAGATGGCAGATATTAAAGCTATTGCTGAAGAATTGGTAAATTTGACAGTAAAGGAAGTTAGTGAACTTAAGGCTATCCTCAAGGATGAGTATGGAATCGAACCAGCTGCTGCAGCTGTTGCTGTTGCTGCAGGCCCCGCTGAAGGTGGTGCTGCTGTTGAAGAGAAGACATCTTTCGATGTTGTTCTGAAGAGCGCAGGTGCTGCTAAGCTTGGCGTTGTAAAGGCTGCTAAGGAAGCTCTTGGTCTTGGTCTGAAAGAGGCTAAGGACCTCGTAGACGGTGCACCTTGCAATGTTAAGGAAGGCGTAGATAAGGCTACAGCTGAAGCTATCAAGACAGCTCTTGAGGCTGCTGGTGCTGAGGTAGAAATCAAGTAATTTCTTACCTTTGATAAACCTCATGGTTAAGAATCCTCAGGTTGAGGGTTCTTAACCTTTTTGTGTCTTTACAATTTCTATATTCCTATTTTTCATTGAGTCAACAGCGACTTTGTTGCATGTGTGAAGGTTTGTACACATGCTCCGTTTATAGAATTAAGGTAGGAGTTGATAACCACTACATTTGTTGTAAAAAATAATATTTTATCAGATGTCTCAAATCATCAATAATCGAGTAAACTTTGCTACAGTAAAGAATCCGATGCCTTATCCAGACTTCCTGGATGTGCAGCTGAAGTCTTTCAAAGATTTCTTGCAGCTTGACACCCCGCCAGAGAAGCGTAAGAACGATGGTCTTTACAAGGTTTTTGCAGAGAATTTTCCCATTGCCGATACGCGCAATAACTTTGTCCTCGAATTTTTGGATTACTACATCGATGCCCCCCGTTACAGCATCGAGGAGTGTCTGGAGCGCGGCTTGACTTATAGTGTGCCATTGAAGGCCAAGTTGAAGCTGTATTGTTCAGACCCAGACCATGAGGACTTCGACACAGTTATTCAAGACGTGTTCCTTGGGCCTATCCCTTATATGACTGACAACGGAACGTTTATCATCAATGGTGCTGAACGTGTCGTTGTATCCCAGTTGCATCGTTCACCTGGTGTATTCTTCGGGTCCAGCGTTCATGCCAATGGAACTCCGCTCTTTTCTGCTCGTATCATCCCATTCAAGGGGTCGTGGATTGAATTTGCCACAGACATTAACAATGTCATGTACGCATACATTGACCGTAAGAAGAAATTGCCGGTAACGACCCTGCTTCGTGCCATTGGATTTGAGTCTGATAAGGATATTCTTGGCATTTTCGACCTCGCAGAAGATGTGAAGGTGACGGCTACGAACCTGAAGAAGGTGAAGGGTCGCAAGCTTGCTGCCCGTGTGCTGAAGTCTTGGAACGAGGACTTCGTGGATGAAGATACCGGCGAAGTTGTTTCTATTGAGCGCAATGAGGTTATCATTGACCGTGAAACGGTGCTTGAACAGGAGCAGATTGACGAGATTCTCGATTCTGGTGTAGAGCACATCTTGATTCATAATGAGAATGTCAACACTTCTGACTTCTCTATTATCTTCAACACGCTTCAGAAAGACCCCAGCAACTCTGAAAAGGAAGCCGTCGTGTACATCTACCGTCAGCTTCGCAATGCAGACCCTGCTGATGATGCCAGCGCACGTGAAGTCATCAACAACCTGTTCTTCTCGGAAAAGCGTTATGACCTTGGCGACGTAGGCCGCTACCGTATCAATAAGAAGTTGGGTCTTGACACCGACCCAGAAGTGCGTGTGCTGACCAAGGAAGACATCATCGAAATCATCAAGTACCTTGTTGAACTGGCTAACTCAAAGGCTGTGGTTGACGATATTGACCACTTGTCAAACCGCCGTGTCCGCACGGTCGGTGAACAGCTTTCCAACCAGTTCGCCATTGGTCTTGCTCGTATGAGCCGCACCATTCGTGAGCGTATGAACGTGCGTGACAACGAAGTCTTCACTCCTACCGACCTGATTAACGCAAAGACGATTTCCAGCGTTATCAACTCATTCTTTGGTACTAATCCGCTGTCGCAGTTCATGGACCAGACCAACCCGCTGGCAGAAGTTACTCATAAGCGTCGTCTCAGTGCCCTTGGTCCTGGCGGTCTGTCACGTGAACGTGCCGGCTTCGAGGTTCGTGACGTACACTACACACACTATGGCCGTCTCTGTCCTATCGAGAGTCCTGAAGGTCCAAACATCGGACTTATTTCTTCCCTTTGTGTGTATGCAAAGATTAACGACCTTGGCTTCATCGAAACTCCATACCGCAAGGTGAATGATGGAGTTGTGGATATAGACAATGACCATGTTGTTTATCTTTCTGCCGAAGAGGAGACCGACATGATTATTGGTCAGGGTAATGCTCCGCTGAATGATGACGGTACCTTCATTCGTAAGGTCGTAAAGTGCCGTCAGGATGCAGACTACCCAGTTGTTCCACCATCCGACGTGAACTATATGGACGTGGCTCCACAGCAGATTGCCTCTATTGCAGCTGCGTTGATTCCTTTCCTGGAGCACGACGATGCCCACCGTGCATTGATGGGTTCAAACATGATGCGCCAGGCAGTTCCGTTGATTCGCACCGAAGCTCCAATTGTGGGTACTGGTATCGAGAAGCAAGTCTGCGAAGACTCTCGCACCATGATTACTGCTGAGGGCGATGGTGTAGTAGAATATGTAGATGCCACAACCATCCGCATCCTCTACGACCGCACAGAAGACGAAGAATTTGTCAGCTTCGAGCCAGCTCTGAAAGAATATAAGATACCTAAGTTCCGTCGTACCAACCAGAACATGACCATTGACCTGCGCCCAATCTGTGACCGTGGTCAGCGTGTGAAGAAAGGCGACATCTTAACAGAAGGATACGCTACAGAGGCTGGTGAACTTGCTCTTGGCCGCAACCTGCTTGTGGCCTACATGCCATGGAAGGGCTACAACTATGAGGATGCCATCGTGCTGAACGAGCGCGTTGTTCGTGAAGACATCCTCACCTCGGTACACGTAGATGAATACTCTTTGGAGGTTCGCGAAACAAAGCGCGGTCTGGAGGAACTTACTTCCGACATTCCCAACGTGAGCGAAGAAGCAACCAAAGACCTTGACGAAAGCGGTATTGTACGTGTCGGTGCACGTATTGAGCCAGGTGACATTCTCATTGGTAAGATTACCCCGAAGGGCGAGTCTGACCCATCGCCAGAAGAAAAACTCCTGCGTGCCATCTTTGGCGACAAGGCAGGCGACGTGAAGGATGCCTCTCTCAAGGCAACGCCGTCCCTCTCTGGTGTTGTTATCGACAAGAAACTCTTCTCTAAAGCCATCAAGACACGTGCTTCGAAGGCAGAAGACAAGAAGCTGCTGCCCAAATATGACCAGGAATTTGAAGACAAGGTGAACGACCTGAAGGAAATCCTTCTCGATAAGCTCCTTCAGATTACCAAGGGCAAGACCTCGAAGGGCGTGAAAGACTTCATGGGTGTTGACCTCATTCCGAAGGGTGCCAAGTTCATTGCTGGCGCACTGAGCAACCTCGACTGGACAACCGTGCAGCTGACAGGCTGGACCGACGATGAACATGCCAACTCGCTCATTCGCGACCTCGTCATCAATTACCTCAAGCAATACAAGCTGCTCGATGCCGAACTCAAGCGCAAGAAGTATGCACTCACCATCGGTGACGAACTCCCCGCAGGCATCATCCAGATGGCCAAAGTCTATATCGCCAAGAAGCGCAAGATTGGTGTCGGCGACAAGATGGCAGGTCGTCACGGTAACAAAGGTATTGTCTCTAAGGTGGTACGTCAGGAAGACATGCCGTTCCTGGAAGACGGGACCCCCGTTGACATCGTGCTCAACCCGCTGGGTGTGCCTTCACGAATGAACATCGGACAGATTTTCGAGACGGTTCTGGGCTATGCAGGAAAGAAACTCGGCGTGAAGTTCGCCACCCCAATCTTCGACGGTGCTCGCCTCGAAGACCTTTGCGAATGGACCGACAAGGCAGGTCTCCCACGCTATAGCCGCACCTATCTTTATAATGGTGAAACAGGACTTCGCTTCGACCAGCCCGCAACCGTAGGTGTCACCTACATGCTCAAGCTCGGCCACATGGTTGAAGACAAGATGCACGCTCGCTCCATTGGTCCCTACTCACTCATCACCCAGCAGCCACTTGGTGGTAAAGCACAGTTCGGTGGTCAGCGTTTCGGAGAAATGGAAGTCTGGGCACTCGAAGCATTCGGTGCATCCCACGTTCTTCAGGAAATCCTCACCATCAAGTCTGATGATGTGAATGGCCGCAGCAAGGCATACGAAGCCATTGTCAAGGGCGAACCCATGCCAACTCCAGGCATTCCTGAGTCTCTCAATGTACTTCTCCACGAACTCCGTGGTCTCGGTCTCAGCATCACGTTGGATTAATAAAAACAGATATATAACATGGCTTTTAAGAAAGAAACCAAATCAAAAACAAATTTCACGAAGATTACCATTGGTCTTGCTTCCCCCGAAGAGATTCTTGAAAACTCTTTTGGTGAAGTCCTGAAGCCAGAGACTATCAACTACCGTACTTACAAGCCAGAGCGCGACGGCCTCTTCTGTGAGCGCATCTTTGGTCCCACCAAGGACTACGAGTGCCACTGCGGTAAGTACAAGCGCATTCGCTACAAAGGCATAGTCTGCGACCGATGTGGTGTCGAAGTGACAGAGAAGAAGGTACGTCGCGAGCGCACAGGACACATTGCCCTTGTTGTTCCCGTAGCCCATATCTGGTACTTCCGTTCACTGCCCAACAAGATTGGCTACCTGCTCGGAATCCCCACCAAGAAACTCGACTCAATCATCTACTACGAGCGCTATATCATCATTCAGGCTGGTGCAGCCGACAACGGCGAAAACATCATTGACGGTGAACTCCTTTCTGAAGAAGAATACTACGACATCATCGACAACCTGCCCGAAAGCAACCAGTACCTCTCCGACGACGACCCCAACAAGTTCATCGCCATGATGGGTGCCGAGGCCATCGAGTACCTGCTCCAGCGCATCGACCTCGACAAGCTCTCCTACGAGCTGCGCGACCGTGCCAGTCAGGACGGCAGTGCCCAGCGTCGCACCGAGTCGCTCAAGCGTCTGCAAGTCGTTGAAGCCTTCCGTGCCAGCCGCAACATCAACAAGCCGGAGTGGATGATTATGCACAACATCCCCGTCACTCCGCCAGAGTTGCGTCCGCTTGTTCCGCTCGATGGTGGCCGCTTCGCAACCAGCGACCTCAACGACCTCTACCGTCGTGTCATCATCCGCAACAACCGCCTCAAGCGTCTGCTCGAAATCAAGGCTCCCGATGTCATCCTGCGCAACGAGAAACGTATGCTCCAGGAAGCCGTCGATTCCCTCTTCGACAACTCACGCAAGGCCAGTGCCGTCAAGGGCGAAAGCAACCGTCCGCTCAAGTCGCTCTCCGACTCCCTCAAGGGTAAGCAGGGACGCTTCCGTCAGAACCTGCTCGGTAAGCGTGTTGACTACTCAGCACGTTCCGTTATCGTGGTCGGTCCAGAACTCAACATGGGCGAGTGCGGTTTGCCAAAGCTCATGGCTGCCGAACTCTACAAGCCATTCGTCATCCGCAAGCTCATCGAGCGCGGCATTGTCAAGACCGTCAAGAGTGCCAAGAAGATTGTGGACCGCCGCGACCCTGTCATTTGGGACATCCTCGAATTTGTCATGAAGGGTCACCCCGTGCTCCTCAACCGTGCACCTACCCTCCACCGACTCGGTATTCAGGCATTCCAGCCCCGCATGATTGAAGGTAAAGCCATCCAGCTCCACCCGCTCGCATGTACAGCGTTCAACGCCGACTTCGACGGTGACCAGATGGCCGTCCATCTCCCTCTCTCCAACGAGGCCATTCTGGAAGCACAGATTCTCATGCTCCAGAGCCACAACATCCTCTCCCCGGCCAGCGGCGACCCTGTCACCGTGCCTTCACAGGACATGGTGCTCGGCCTCTACTACATCTCCAAGCAGCGTAGCGGCACCAAGGGCGAAGGACTCACATTCTACGGCACCGAGGAAGCCATCGTAGCCTACAACGAAGGCCGCGTTGACGTTCACGCCCCCATCAAGTGCGTGGTCAACGACATCGACGAAAACGGCAACCCCATTCGTCACCTCGTTGAGACCACCGTGGGCCGCATCATCATCAACGAAGTCATTCCGCCCGAAGTCGGCTTCATCAACGAAGTCATCGGCAAGAAAGCCCTGAAGAAGGTTATCACCAAGGTCATCAAGGGTGTGGGCATGGCTCGCGCCTGCGAATTCCTCGACGGTATCAAGAACCTCGGCTACAACAAGGCATACGAAGGCGGACTCTCCTTCGTGCTCGACGACATCATCATCCCCGAAGAGAAAGGACAGATTGTGCAGGACGGTCACGACACCGTTGACCAGATCACAGCCAACTACTCCTTCGGTCTGATTACCGATAAAGACCGCTACCAGCAGGTCGTAGAAACCTGGACCAAGGTCAACGAGAAGCTGAAGGCAACCCTCATGAAGCAGATGACCGAAGCCGACCAGGGCTTCAACGCCGTCTTCATGATGCTCGACTCCGGAGCCCGTGGTTCTGCCGACCAGATTTCACAGCTCGCCGGTATGCGTGGTCTGATGGCCAAGCCCCAGAAGGCTGGTGCCAGCGACAACAGCATCATCGAGAACCCCATCCTTTCCAACTTCAAGGAAGGAATGTCCGTGCTCGAATACTTCATCTCTACCCACGGTGCACGTAAGGGTCTGGCCGACACCGCCCTCAAGACAGCCGACGCAGGTTACCTCACACGCCGTCTCGTCGATGTCAGCCACGACGTTATCGTCACTGAAGAAGACTGCGGCACACTCCGTGGACTCATCTGCACAGCCCTCAAGGACGGCGACCGTGTCGTTGCCAGCCTCGAAGACCGCATCAAGGGTCGTGTCTCCGTTCACGACATTGTGCACCCCACTACCAACGAACTCATCGTGGCCAGTGGCGACGAAATTACCGACCGCATTGCTCACGAAATCGAGGCCGCTGGCATCGAAAGCGTGGAAATCCGCTCCGTCCTCACCTGCGAAAGCAAGAAGGGTGTCTGCATGAAGTGCTACGGTCGCAACCTCGCCACCCAGCGCATGGTGCAGCGCGGCGAAGCCGTCGGTGTCATTGCAGCACAGGCCATCGGTGAACCTGGTACACAGCTGACTCTCCGTACCTTCCACGCTGGTGGTGTGGCTGGTAACGCAGCAGCCAACGCACAAATCAAGTCGAAGAACCGTGCCAAGCTTGAATTTGAAGAGCTTCGCACCATCGACCGTCCTACAGCCGAACATCCCGACGGCAAGATTGTCGTGGGTCGTCTGGCCGAACTCCGTTTCCTTGATGTCAACACAGGCATTGCCCTCTCCACCGTCTCCGTGCCCTACGGCGCAAACCTCTACGCTGGCGACGGCGACATTGTGGAAGGTGGCACCGTCATCGCCGACTGGGACCCCTTCAACGCAGTCATCGTTACCGAGTTTGCAGGTCGTGTCCAGTTCGAGGGTGTCAAGGAAGGCGTCACCTTCCGTGTGGAAACCGACGAAACCACAGGTCTGCGCGACCTCATCGTCGTTGAGACCAAGGACAACAAGGGCATGGTCCCCATGGCCCACATTCTCGACGAAGACGGCAACGTCCTCCGCACCTACAACTTCCCCATCAACGGCCACATCTCCGTGTCCGACGGTCAGGAACTCGCTGCGGGCGATGTCCTCGTCAAGATTCCACGTTCAGTAGCCAAGGCCGGTGACATCACGGGTGGTCTGCCACGTGTAACCGAGCTCTTCGAGGCTCGCAACCCGTCCAACCCAGCCGTCGTTGCCGAAATCGACGGCGAGGTCACGATGGGCAAGGTAAAGCGCGGCAACCGCGAAATCATCCTTACCTCCAAGGTGGGCGATGTGCGCAAGTACCTCATTCCGCTCTCCAAGCAGATTCTGGTACAGGAGAACGACTACGTGCGTGCCGGAACACCGCTCTCCGACGGTGCCATCACGCCAGCCGACATCCTCGCCATCAAGGGTCCCACTGCCGTGCAGGAGTACATCGTCAACCAGGTACAGGACGTTTACCGTATGCAGGGTGTGTCTATCAACGACAAGCACTTCGAGATTATCGTCCGTCAGATGATGCGCAAGGTGCAAATCAACGACGCTGGCGACACCAAGTTCCTCGAAGACGGCATTGTCGATAAAATTGACTTCCTCGAAGAGAACGACCGCATCTGGGGCAAGAAGGTAGTCACCGACGCTGGCGATAGCGAGACCATGGTGCCCGGTATGATTGTCACCGCCCGCAAACTCCGCGACGAAAACTCCATGCTCAAGCGCCGCGACCTCAAGACTGTGCAGACACGCGATGCAGTGCCCGCCACGTCAACCCAGATTTTGCAGGGTATCACCCGCGCCGCCCTCGGAGCCAAGAGCTTCGTCAGTGCAGCCTCCTTCCAGGAGACCACCAAGGTGCTCAACGAGGCAGCCATCTCTGGCAAGAGCGACTCGCTCGACGGCATGAAGGAGAACGTCATCTGCGGTCACCTCATCCCAGCTGGTACAGGTCTGCGCGACTTCGAGCGCATCGTGGTGGGCAGCAAGGAAGACTTTGCCGACGTGCAGCGTCGCCAGTTCAATCCCGACCTCTCCTTTGCCTCTTTCGGCGACTAATTTCCACCAGTCCCCTGCGGGGGACTCTTCCCTATAAAGTGGTGGCGTACCCCGCAAGGGTGCGTCACCACTTTTTTTGTCTTGTCGCGTCAATGATATTGGCTATTCTTTACGCTCGCATAGGCAATGCGTCTCGCTCGCGTAGGCAATTATTCCCGTCCGATTGCCTACACGAGCGCGACGAAAAGCCTACGTGAGTGCGACACATTGCCTATCTCACAACGACCACTTTTCAGTGGAAAAAAACGTGTTTTTTGCCTCAAAAAAGCAAGGTGTTCCATAACTTTTCCATGGGGTCTCCATGGGTGATTTTTGTAATCTGCTTAAAATCCATTGGTTACAAAAAGTCTTTCCATGTCAATTTTCCATGGGGTAAAAGAACAACCAATCTCAAAAAGCCGTAACTTTGCAGCCGAAAACAAAATTGTTTAACACACACAATCTTTTATTATTATGAAACAGTTTAGTATTTTCTTTCTGCTGCTAATGTCCCCGATATTTGCATGGTGTAATGATGGTGACCTTTTCACGGCGAAAAGTCAAGAAGGGGTAATGATCACTTATAAGATTATTAGTGAACAAGAAAAAACGGCCTGTGTGGGAGATGATAATAATCCCGCTATTGATGTAAACACACAAGGTATAGTGTCTATTCCTCAGAATGCAAATGGATATAAAATTGTAAAAATTGGTCGCCGTGCATTTATGGGGTGTAAGTATATTTCCTCTGTGCTGTTTCATGATGGTATAAAAAATATAGATGCCCATGCTTTTTCTGAGTGTTCAAATTTGCAAATAGTAAATATTCCGTATGGAATCAATAAAATAGAAAATTGTGTGTTCAAGGAATGTGATAATTTGCAATCTGTTGTCATTCCTGCAACAGTGAAAGATTTCGGGATATGCATCTTTTTGAGTGATCATAATCTGAAGTCTGTCACTTCATATATCGTTAATCCTTCGCCCTTGCATCCGAGCGTTTTTTCCACTTTTCCTTATTTGGATTGGGATTCTAATGATATAATAGTTCTTGACCCAGAACTTCGTAATGAAGCAACACTGTATGTCCCCAAAGGCTGTAAAGAAAAATACGAACAGACACAGGGATGGAATATTTTTCATGACATAGTGGAAATGGAGTATTTTCCCTACGACCTTGACGGTGACGGCAAGCTAACGTTGAACGACATCACGATGCTCATCAATGTGTATTTGGAAAAGAAATAGCAGACCTTTGCAAAGAAAGATTGTTCAACCACTTAACTAATAGATTATGAAAAAATATTTGTTTATAGTAATCGACTTTCTATCGGTAGTGATGTGACTACAGCCAAATCCAATGGGCCTGTCATTGTGGAAAGCGGGAAAACGGTCATTAAGGCTACAAATAGTGTATATATCAAGAATGATTTTAAAGTGAAAAAAGGAGCCGAGTTTTCCTTGGATTTCATTCAATGATCATAGAGAGTAAATGAATATAATGTTTAACTTTAATCATAGAATTGTTATGAGAAAATTTGTTTTTACAATTGCAATGTTTTTGGGGGCATCTTGTATTGCCTTCTCACAGACAATTAAAACATTCAGTATTTCTTTTGACAAGAGCTTTTGGACTCTTTGGGATATGAAAGATGGTACTTTTTTCTTGGACGTTAATCCAAATGTCTCTTTATCAGACCCCTCATTAATATATACCTGGAACGGAGTTGAATACCGAGGAGGCAGATGGTCTTGGGCTTCTGGTTCAGAAGGTATAAATATAGAGAAGAAGCCATTATTACTATGGGCCGATTTTAGTCTTCCTATAGATGAAAGTGAAGGGTTTGATTCTTATACAGTAGAAATGACAGAAGAATTGGTTGTGAAAGGTGTCCTTTTGAGCCCTTATTCAAGATACCCCATACCTGTCAGTTCTGCTTTTGTATCACAAGAGCCAATTGTTTCCTCAGATGGTAATGCCCCATTTTACAACAAAAGCCAGTATCCTAAGAGCAATATTGAAAATATCCGACTTGAAGGTTATGGTTTTTACAATGGGCAAAGAGTGGAGGGACGAATGCTCAGTTTCAGTGTATGCCCATTCCGTTATGAAACAGAAGGAGGTGACTTGTATTTATTGACAAACGTAAAGGTGGATTTCATCATGAAGCAGGACTCGACTCCAACCCCTCTGATTCCTGTGCCATTTGATTTTAATGGTGATCGGCGATTCGCATTGGATGATGTCGTGACAGCAATTGAAAGATTCTTGAATGACGAAATAGATTTCTGGACTATAGAAAGAGCAATAGATGCCTATTTAGAGAAAATGGAATAAATAATACTATGCGTAAGCACATTTCTCATGCTCCATTTTGGACATGTACCATGTGTCATTGGTTTTCCTATATTCAGAATAAGACTTTTGATTGTTATGAAGAATTTATGCTTAGTGCTTTTCGTTTTGTCGCCATATCTCTTAACCCAACTTTAACGCTTTGATATTTTTTCAAAAAAGTTACATTTGATTTACAGTCAGTTAGCAACGGAAAGAGTTCAAAACCCCATTGTAGAACACAGCGGTAAAAATAATTATGCTTACCTTTGCGGCATGAATTTCACGTCGCAGATGAGATACAACCCGGAGAATGGTGAGTACGAGAAGTACTACCGGCTGAAGGAGTCCTAC
>JAFTEV010000093.1 GCA_017453465.1 Bacteroidaceae bacterium
CGCGCTCGCGTAGGCAATTCTCCCCACTTAATTGCCTACGCGAGCGCGACGCATTGCCTATGTGATAACGACGAATACAAATAAAAAACAAAAAAAATACGCAAATGTTTGTCTATTCTCACAAAAAGCACTACCTTTGCAGCGGTTCGGGGGAAAAATCCCGACTGCACAAGCAATAGCTATTATTTCGCGCTTAGCCAAGAGCCTCGGAAACGATGGTTGGGACACAACGATTCGATTAGTGTATTCTAGAGAATACGCTATGCAAACAAATAACAATCTCCCAAATGTAAGAGAATCATTCAATACATTTAGGAGATTGCTATTTTCTTGCATTTTTCTGCAAAAACTCCGTCAAACACATTCCGAAGGATTTGAGAAAGAATGACTTTATAAAGGAGTATTCGCAATGGAGCTATTACCGCATGGCCACAACGCCCAACTTCATGGTGTTCTGTGAGAAAGGCTTTGGCCACAGCCTAAGCAAGGCTCCGCAGCTGGAGAGCACGGCATACGGTGGCGACTACGACAATCCATCAGTGCTCAACCGATTTCTTCCAAGCTTCATAGAAGGAGGGAGCTTGAAGCAACAGGACTCCTTGCTGGTCAATGAAGAGCTGGGTGGTGGTGCCTTCGGCACAGAGCTGGCCGTCGCTTTCGCGATAGACCTTGTAGGAGAAATCGAGGCGAGCACCGGGATGGGGGTGGTAGGTGGTGTGAACAAGGGCAACGTCGTTCAGCTGTAGGGGGGCTAAGTAGCGAATGTTCAGCTCGTAAACAGGGGCATAGATGCCTTCGCGTTGCATTACGTCGTAGCCAATGCCGGGGAAGTGACGGCCAAAGGACTCACGTCCGTCTTCAAAGTAGAGCAGGAAGCTGCCATGCCACACGCGGCGCATGGAGTCAATCTCGCTGAAACGGACGGGGATGCGGCAAACGTCAGTTGGCAACTTACTGGAAGCTGTAGTTGGAGAAGTCATAGTTTGTGTAGTTCTGGCCTTTTTCGTTCATTCGCAGGGAGCGTATTTCGGATGTCTGAGTGTTGATGGTGATGACAAACGAGGTGAACATTTGCCGTTTGGAGGCTTTCTTCTGGGCGGATGAAGAGTCGGCTGCGGGGAGAATGGTCAGGACAATGTTTCCCTGCTGCTTTTCTATCTTCACGTCTTGTCGGTCGTTCAGGTTGGCAGGGGTTGCGCCGCCCGTAATGATGGTTTCGAGCACAGTCTGGAAGGTGGCAAAGAGTGGATTCTTCTTGCTGCTGGTTTTGTGTGACTTGCCACGCATTGTCATTGTGAAGTCCGCGCCCGTCATGTCGAGCTGGTCTTTGCCTTGATTCACGGTGATGTTCATTTTGTTGGGACGCTGGATGATGAGTGTGCCGCTGACGACATCGTCTTTAGCCACACTGGTGCGGTGGGTGGTTTTGACGGCTGTAGCGGTGACGGTGGTGGCATTTTTGTATTTTGCTATTGCTTTTTGGAACTCTGTTGTTTGGGCTGATGCACAGAGGACACTGAAAAGAGTGAGGGCACAGAGGCTGAAAAATCTAAGGTTCATGGTTAATTTGACAATTTTACTATTTACAATTTATTTTTGTTGTTCAAGGAAGACAGGGGTTAGGTGTAAAGTCCACCGTTGATTGAAATCACATTGCCTGTGATGTACCCCGACATGGGGGAAATCAGGAAGGCTACGGCTTCGGCCACTTCTTCGGGTGTGCCAAAACGTCCGGCGGGAATGGTCTTCTTGAGGGCGGCTTCGTCAAGTCCTTCGGTCATGTCGGTCTGGATGAAGCCTGGAGCAATGGCGTTGACGGTGATGTTCTTCTTGGCCACTTCTTGCGCCAAGGCTTTTGTGGCGGCAATGAGTCCGCCCTTGGCTGCTGAGTAGTTGGTCTGTCCGGGCAGTCCGCGCAGTCCACTGACACTGGCCATGTTGATGATGCGTCCGAACTTGTGGAACTGCATGGGCATGAGCAGTGGCTGTGTGACGTTGTAGAATCCGTTCAGTGTGATGTTGAGCACTCGCGACCAGTCGGCAGCTGGCATCAGAGCAAGAATCTGATCGGAGCGAATGCCGGCATTGTTGACCAGTACCGAGATGTATTCATCGGGGTGTGCGTCTTGCCAGGCTTCGATGGCCGCACGTGTCGCTGCTTCGTCTGCTACATCGAAGGGCATGAGTGTGCCTTCCCCACCCTGTTGCTGTATGAGCCGCAGTGATTCGTTGGCTGCTGCTACATTGGATGCGTAGTTAATCAGGATGTGGTAGCCCTGTGTTGCCAGTTTCACACTGATGGCGCGGCCTATTCCTCGGCTTGCGCCAGTGATGAGTGCATATTTTTCCATATTTAATTTGACAATTTGACAATTGACGATTTACAATTTATATTTTTTGGATGTGGTAGCCCTGTGTTGCCAGTTTCACACTGATGGCGCGGCCTATTCCTCGGCTTGCGCCAGTGATGAGTGCATATTTTTCCATATTTAATTTGACAATTTGACAATTGACGATTTACAATTTATATTTTTTGAAAGGATGTTGCAGGTTTCGTAGGCCGCCATGGTTACGCCCTGAATGCCGTGGAGCATGATGTTTTGGCCTGTCAGCAGCAGGTTGGAGATTGGGGTGCGGGGCGAAAGGTAGGTCATCATGGGATTTGCATAGTCTTTGCGCACGCCGTAGGCTGTACCTTCGGGGCTGGCATTGTAGCTGGCGTAAGTCAGCGGTGTGCTGGTGTGGCATTTCAGGACGTTGCCGCGCAGGGCGGGAATGGCTCGCTCGGCACGTTCTATGCACGCTGCTGCCCACTGTTCCTTCATTTCGACGTATGCCGCCCCACGGTGGCCTGGCTCTGTGCCCTTGTAGGGCTGGCAGAGGCTCCACGACATGGGGGTGAGCAAGTCCACCTGTTCGGCAAAGGCAGAATCTGGATGGTTGGGCACTCGGCTGCTGACCATTACGCCGCCCACTGTCGTTCCGTCAAGCTCGGACTGGGTCCACACGTTGGGTTCGTCGTAGAGGTAGAGGTTATGGTTGATGTAGGGCACGGTATTGGGTTTCAGTACCAATGAGGCTGTAAACATTCCTCGCGTATTCTGCAATGCACGGATGCGGCGACGGAAGGTCTCCTTTATCATGCTGCTGTTCTGGACGAGGGGCAAGAGGAGTTGCGGGTGAATATCGCTGATAAAGGTGCGAGCCGTGTAGGTTTCGCCGTTGGCACACCGTGCTGCAACCAGTTGTCCGTCGTGCTCCACCAGTTCGATCACAGCGGAGCCACAGCAGACTTCGCCGCCTTGCTGTTCGATGTCGGATACGAGTGACTGAACCAGCATACCACCATCGCCACACAGCCGCCAGCTGCTCTCGAT
Organism: Bacteroidaceae bacterium; assembly: GCA_017453465.1. Classification (GTDB taxonomy): domain Bacteria; phylum Bacteroidota; class Bacteroidia; order Bacteroidales; family Bacteroidaceae; genus Minthosoma. The sequence continues at coordinate 3,378 of JAFTEV010000093.1, forward strand.
GAAGCCGCTGTTCAGGTGGGCAAAGGAGAACCAAGGCAGCGTCTCGCGACGGAGTTCCTGCTTCAACGAGGTGCCGCCCAGCACATTGATGAGCAAGGGGTCGTGGAACAGGCCACACAAGTAATCGTAGGCATTGACATTGCTGCCAGCCACAAAGTCCACCTGCTGCATGGCATCCACATACTGCTGCAACGCCACCCTTTCGTGGGGAAAACGCTGTGCCAAAATGTGGGCAAAGGCATCGAAGCCCTCGGCAAAGGGGAAGGATTCATCTGCGATGTGCACCACATCGAAGCCCTCGGCATCGAGTCTGCGCCAAGGCAGACGCAGCAGTCCGAGGTCACGGAAGGCGGCATGGAGCGACTGCCCTTCGGCCAAGGCTCCCACGTAGTGCAAGCCCGTGTCGAGCCGAAGTCCGCCACGGACATAACTCTGCATACAGCCGCCGGGCTGCTGCTGCCTTTCGAGCACCAGCACGTGCAGCCCTTGGCGCGACAGGATGTGTGCACACTCCAGTCCGCCCAGTCCTGAACCTATGACGATGACATCAGCAGAGTTTTTCATGCTTTCTCTTCAGTTTTTACGATTTATACACCCGTCGCAGCCAGCGATAAAGTGCAGGCTGCACCATGTAGGACAGCATTACGGCTGAAACCAGACCGCACAGGGTGGAGAATCCCACCGAGCGGATGGCTGGGTGGAGGGCAAACAGCATAGAGCTGACCGTCACGATGAGGATGATGGCCGAGAAGCAGATGGCGGTCTTGTGGTAAGCCAGCACACGCGCATCGGCTTCGGGGTCGGCTATTAGGCCGTTCATCATAAATATGCTGTAATCTACTCCGATACCAAAGATGAAGGTGGAGATGATGATGTTAATGAGATTGAAGTGCATGTTAAAGATGGCCATGGCTCCAAGCACCACCAGCCAGCTCAGCAGAATGGGGAGGAAACCGAGCAGAGCCAGCGGGAGGCGGAAGCGGAAGCTGAGCAAGAGCACAAGGAAGACGAAGGCCATGCTGACCCACTGCAAGGTGTTGAAGTCGGAGTTGAGTGCTGCCAGCGCGTCACGTGTGTAATAGTAGGTGTCGAGCACCAGCATGTCGGGCTGGTTGGCAATGGCCTTGCAGATGTGGTTGTAGTCAGAATCATCGCCGTTCAGGGTGTCGTTCTCGCAGCGCACCGAGGTGAAGCAGAGGTACTTCCCGTCGTAGGTCTTCTCCATCAACGTGGATAAATAGCCCGCAGGAATGATGTCTGCTTCGTAGAGAGCCGATGGGGTGTAGTCGGCTGTGGCATAGTCGAAGAAGGCATCGAACCCTTCGGGCACAAGGCCAGCATGGGGAGCTGTCTGCGCTATCAGTCTGCGCACTGTGGCAAGGCGTTCCTCCGTCCAGTACGCCTTCCACGCATCAATGCGCTGCTGCTGCACGGCGAGGGGCACAAAGATTTGGTCGGTGTGGGTGTAGCTTTTCACCAGGCCCTGCTCCTGAAGCGAGTCCAGCTTCTGGCTGAGCTGACGGAAATGCACGATGGCTTCCTCCATGGTGTTGCCCTGGCTGGCAAAGTATTGCGACTTGTCGCCCGTGAAGGTCTTGCTACGGAGCAGGGCTTCCGACTGTGTGGTCAGCGGAGCCTTGTAGCCCAGGTTGTTCATATCAACATCGAACAGTGTGCCGCGCACCAAGTAGAAACCGATGCAGACAAATACTACCAGACCAATCAGCCAGAGCAGTGGCTTCTGCCGGTCGAAGGGATAGCGGTTTATCTTATCAATGAATGAGAAAGCCCGCCTGTTCACGCGGTTTTGCTCCAGTTCTATCAGCTGGGGCAGATAGACGAGCGAAAAGAGGGTTGTACCGACAATGGCAAATGCTGCAAAGAGGCCAAAGTCGAACAGCAGGTCAGTCTTGATGAAGAAGAGACCCAGGAAGGAGCCGATGGTAGTGAGACACCCCAGCAAGACGGGCTTCACCTCGTCGCGCAGCACAACGATGGAACTGCCCGTATATTTATAGGTGAGTTCTAAAAATTAACATTTATGAGTGGAAGCCGTACCTTCAGAATCAGTTCAGTTGGTTTCAGTGCCTCAAAGGGCATCGTTGGCTCGCGAAAGAGTTCGTTTATCCACTCATTTGACTTGATTATTTGA
>JAFTEV010000094.1 GCA_017453465.1 Bacteroidaceae bacterium
CCCCGTCGCTCACGCGAAAGAATAGCCACAACACAAACACAAAATAAAACACGACAAAACTACATATATAGAATGTAGTTATGGGGTTGCTGCTTATTGGATACCGTCTTCACGGAGCTTCTTTTGCCAGTTCCATGCAGAGCGGAGAATGTCGTCGAGTGGTGTGTCGGCAGACCAGCCGAGCACTTTGTTTGCTTTGTCAACGTTGCCCCAGATGGCTTCGATGTCACCCTCGCGGCGTGGTGCGTATTCCCAGGGGAGTTTTACGCCTGTGGCACGCTCGAATCCTTCTACGATTTCGAGGGTGGAGTAGCCGTGGCCAGTGCCGATGTTGAATACTTCGACGGGGTCGGTTTCCTGGTCGAGCACGCGGGTCATGGCTTTCACGTGAGCCTTGGCGAGGTCAACTACGTAGATGTAGTCGCGGATGCAAGTCTTGTCGGGGGTGTTGTAGTCGTTACCGAAAATCTTCAGCTGTTTGCGGATGCCGATGGCTGTCTGGGTAACGAATGGTATGAGGTTCATGGGCACGCCGTTGGGGAGTTCGCCGATGAGGGCTGTGGGGTGTGCACCGATGGGGTTGAAGTAGCGGAGGATGATGGACTTGATGGGTGCGCCAGAGTGGATGTAGTCCTGAATGATTTCCTCGTTGATCTGCTTAGTGTTTCCGTATGGCGAGAGTGCCTTCTGGATGGGTGCCTGTTCGGTGACAGGCAGGTTTTCGTCGGTGGGCTGTCCATATACGGTGCAGGATGATGAGAAGATGATGCCTTTTGCTCCGTATTTGGGCATGAGTTCGAGCACGTTCATCAGGGAGTTGAGGTTGTTGCGGTAGTAGAGCAATGGCTTTTCTACTGATTCGCCTACTGCCTTGGATGCTGCGAAGTGGATGATTCCTTTGATGGAGTATTTCTTGAAGACAGCTTCTACTTTGTCGAAGTCGTTCAGGTCCACTTGCTCGAAGGCTGGGCGGATGCCTGTGATTTTTTCGATGCCGTCAACGACGTTTGCGTTTGAGTTGGAGAGGTTGTCCACGATGACTACGTCGTAGCCTGCCTGCTGAAGTTCTACTGTTGTATGTGAGCCGATGAAGCCTGTTCCACCAGTCACAAGAATCGTTTCTTTCATGTATTTTTGTGTTTTTTTTGGTTTTGCGGTGGCAAAAGTATGAAAAACATTTAATATGGGCAAAACTTTTTGAGGTATTTTTTTGTTTTATGTCAATTTTTGGGCTTGTCGTGGAAAAAAGAATGCCCAAAGCACGTACTTTGGGCATTCTTTATATATAAATAATGTGTGTTTCGTCAGAGTCCTCTGCCGTGGCAGTTTTTGTATTTTTTACCGCTTCCGCAGGGGCACGGGTCGTTGCGTCCAATCTTGGGGGCGGTGTTGACGACGGGCTGCATGGGCTGTCGCTGGCGTGTGTCCTGTTGTGCGGCTGCTCGTTGTGCGGGGTCGCTCTGTGCGAGGTTCTGCTGCGGTTCGTCGAGGTTCTGCTTCGATTCGGTGAGTTGCTGGCGTGGTGCCTGTGGCATTTGTGCAGGTGCCTGTTTCACTTCTTCGGGTTCGGCGATGGGGATGGAGCAGCGCATCAGTGTGGAGATGGTGCGGTCGTTGATTTCGTTGACCATGTTGTCGAAGAGTGTGACGGACTCCAGCTTGAAGATGAGCAGCGGGTCTTTCTGTTCGTAGCTGGCGTTCTGCACGGACTGCTTGAGTTCGTCGAGTGCGCGCAGGTTTTCTTTCCAGGCTTCGTCGATGGTGTGGAGCAGTACGATTTTCTCGAAGGCGATGAGGATAGACTTGGCTTCCGTCTCGTAGCATTCCTTCAGTGGCACGCTGATTTGGTAGATGCCGCGCCCGTCGCTGATGGGGACGAGGATGTTTTCGTACATGTGTCCGGCTTCTTCATAGACGCGCTTGATGGTGGGGTAGGCCATGGATGCAATGCGGGCAGTGCGCTCCTTGAAGTGTGACATCACATCGTCGAAGGTCTTGTCTTCCAGCTTCTGGCGGTTTTCGTTTTCGTATTGCTCTGCTGTGAAGGGCACTTCCATGGCGAAGATTTTCAGGAAGTCTTCCTTGCAACCTTCGTAGTCGTTGCCGTCCATGATGTGGAGCACGCGGTCCCAAATCATGTTGGAGATGTCCATGCCGATGCGCTGGCCCATGAGGGCGTGGCGGCGACGCTCGTAGATGACTTTGCGTTGCTTGTTCATCACGTCGTCGTATTCGAGCAAGCGTTTGCGGATGCCGAAGTTGTTTTCTTCCACCTTCTTCTGTGCACGCTCGATGCTGCGGTTAATCATGGGGTGCTCAATCATTTCGCCTTCTTCGAAGCCTAGTTTGTCCATGATTTTCGAGATGCGGTCGCTGGCAAAGAGGCGCATGAGTTTGTCTTCGAGCGAAACGTAGAAGACGCTGGAGCCGGGGTCGCCCTGACGACCGGAACGTCCGCGCAGCTGGCGATCCACACGGCGGCTTTCGTGACGCTCTGTGCCGATGATGGCCAGACCGCCTGCGGCCTTCACTTCATCGCTGAGCTTGATGTCGGTACCACGGCCTGCCATGTTGGTGGCGATGGTCACGATGCTGCGCTGACCGGCTTGTGCCACGATGTCGGCTTCTTTCTGGTGTAGCTTGGCATTGAGCACGTTGTGTTCGATGTGGCGCAGCTGGAGCATCTTGGAGAGCATTTCGGAGATTTCCACCGAGGTTGTACCTACCAGCACAGGACGGCCAGCCTTCACCATTTTCTCTATCTCTTCGATGACGGCCTTGTACTTCTCGCGGTTGGTCTTATAGACGCGGTCGTTCATGTCGTTGCGGGCAATGGGGCGGTTGGTGGGAATCTCTACGACATCGAGCTTGTAGATGTCCCAGAATTCGCCAGCCTCGGTGATGGCTGTACCCGTCATACCTGCTAACTTGTGGTACATGCGGAAGTAGTTCTGCAGGGTGATGGTGGCAAAGGTCTGTGTGGCGGCTTCCACCTTTACGCGCTCCTTGGCTTCTACGGCCTGGTGGAGTCCGTCGCTCCAGCGGCGACCTTCCATGATGCGGCCCGTCTGTTCGTCCACAATCTTCACTTCGCCGTCCATGACCACGTAGTCATCGTCCTTGACGAACATGGTGTAAGCCTTGAGCAGTTGCTGAATGGTGTGTACACGCTCTGCTTTCACGGCATAGTCCTGCATGAGTGCGTCTTTCTTGGCCAGACGCTCTTCGTCGCTGAGGGGTTCGTTCTCCAGCTGGGAGAGTTGGGAGGTGATGTCGGGCAGTACGAAGAACTGGTCGTCCTTCACGATGTTTGCAATGAGCTGGTTGCCCTTGTCGGTCATCTCCACGGACTTCTGCTTCTCGTCAACTACGAAGAAGAGCGGGTCGGTGGCTTCGGGCATACGGCGGTTGTTGTTCTCCATGTAGATTTCCTCGGTCTGCAGGAGTCCCGTCTTGATGCCTGGCTGTGAGAGGTATTTCACGAGGGCGTTGTTCTTGGGCATACCCTTGTAGGCACGGAACAGGCTGAGGAAGCCAGCTGTCACGTCGTCCTTGTTTTCGCTCTCAATGAGTTTCTTGGCCTCGCTGAGGTAGTTCTGTGTAAGGCGGCGTTGTGCTTCGACCAGTTGTTCCACGATGGGGCAGTACTGCTCAAACATCTGGTCGTCACCCTTGGGCACAGGACCACTAATAATAAGAGGTGTACGTGCATCGTCGATGAGCACGGAGTCCACCTCATCGACAATGGCAAAGTTGTGCTGACGCTGCACGAGGTCTTCGGGCTTCATGGCCATATTGTCGCGCAGGTAGTCGAAACCAAATTCGTTGTTGGTGCCGAAAGTGATGTCTGCTTGATAGGCACGGCGACGTGCTTCGCTGTTGGGCTGGTGCTTGTCGATGCAATCTACCGAGAGGCCGTGGAACATGTAGAGCGGCCCCATCCACTCCGAGTCGCGCTTGGCCAGATAGTCGTTCACGGTGACTACGTGCACGCCGTTGCGGGTCAGGGCATTGAGGAACACGGGCAGGGTGGCCACGAGGGTCTTACCTTCACCCGTTGCCATTTCTGCAATCTTGCCTTGGTGTAGCACGATACCGCCGAAGAGTTGCACGTCGTAGTGAATCATGTTCCACACTGTGTCGTTGCCGCCAGCCATCCAGTGGTTGTGCCAGATGGCCTTGTCGCCGTCGATGTCGAGGAAGTCGCGTCCTTCGCCAGCCAGCTGACGGTCGAAGTCGGTGGCTGTGACCACCACGCCCTCGTCGCCGCTTTCGGCAAAACGGCGGGCTGTGTCCTTCACGATGGCATACACCGTGGGGAGCACCTCGTTCAGACCCTCTTCAAAGCGTTCCAGAATCTGCTCCTCCACCTTGTCTATTTCGTCGAAGATGGGCTTGCGCTGGTCGATGTCGGTCTCTTCAATCTTTGCGTTCAGCTGGGCAATCTTTTCGCGGAGGTCTTTCACTCCCTCTTGCAGCTGTGCCTTGATTTCGTCGGTTTTTGCACGCAGTTCGTCGTTTGACAAACTTTTGATGGAGGGTTCGATAGCAAGCACCTTGTCCACGATGGGGCGAATCTCCTTGATGTCGCGGCTGGCTTTGTTGCCGAAGATGCTGCTAAGAAAAGCGTTTAATGAAAATGCCATATATAGTTCTTTTTTATTGATTCGTTTTTAGTTTATGTTTTGGAAAATCAGAAAAGCGGTGCAGAACTGCAACCATTAGGTGCTCTGATTCTGATGTGGTGGGCAATGGTCGGAGCAATGCAGTCCACAGTGACAGGTGTCGAAACCTTCTTGGGTTCCAGATTGTAGCCAAAGAAAATCAGCGGGAACTCAAAAAATGAGTCTCGCTGCATCTTGCTGCTGCCTCGCTCTTCGTTGACGAGGTTCCAGCCTGGCACCACCTGTATGGTGATGTCGCCCGAACATTTGGGGTTGTAGCCATTGCGCACACTGCTGATGCCTGGTGTCCAGGCTCCCTGCGTCATCCGTGTGGAAGTATAGACATCGCGCACGCCTGAAAACTGGAACAGAAAGTCTTCGCAGTGTGCCAGCACTTCGGAGAGCTTCAGCTGTTTTTGCTCAATGAATTTGTGGTTTAGGTATATCTGATTGTTGTAGTAGGCTTCTACGTATTGCCCATTGCCATACATGGCCACCAGGTATATGTTGAGCAGGGCGGCACAGCGGTTCAGGGAAAAATTGCCTGTGGGAATCTTGTACTTCGACAGCGCAGTGTTGTCGGTGTGCGTCTCGTAGCCAGTAGAGGTGAGGTAGATAAGTGTCTTGTCCAGTCCCACCAGCTGATCGATGGTCTTCAGCAGTTTCTCTATCTCTGCATCGAGCCGTTTGTAGGTGTCTTGCAGTTCGGTCGTGGTCTCCGACAGTGACTTGCCGTCCCAGTTGCCAGCGTAGTAGCAGAGCGAAACAAAGTCGGTGATGTCATCGAGTCCTCCCAGTCCGCTGTTGAGGCAGAAGTTTGCCGCACGGGTGATTTCCTCGTTGACCAGTGCAGAGCGTTTGAATTGGCGGATGCCCCGATTCTTGTCGAATGTGTGTGAAAAAGACTTCTGCTGGGCTGCCAAGTAGTAATTATATGTACCGATGTATTCATTGGCTGGTTTCCATTCCAGTTCCGAAATGCGCCGCTGTAGGTTCGTCACGTTGTCGAGGTGCTTGAACCACGACGGAGCAGAACCATAGTAGGTGGTGCCAGCCCAGTGTCCGCTGTAGCTGTCAATCCACATGGCCCAGTCTGAAGCATGGCCGGCAGCCAAGATTGCTTCCTCCTTGTTGGGTGCCACGGAGAAGACGATGCCCTTGCCTTCGGTGGCCACCTTCAGTTCGTCGCCAATGGTGGAGACAAGCAGGTTCTTGGGCGAACTGCAGTCGGGCGTGTTTACTCCCCTGTAGTCCACATCGTCCACACAGTGCATGGGCTGAAGCGATGCACGGTTCATCCAGTCCTCACCGATGATGCCATGGTTGTAAGGTACAGAGCCTGTCACGATGGAAGCCATGGCCGAAGCGCGGTCAACATCTTTCGAGGCATACTGCACATTGCTATACACCTGTCCCATGGCCAGCAACTTCTTGAATCCGCCATCGCCATAGAGCGGTGCGAAAGCCTCCAGGTAGTCAGTGCGCAACTGGTCGATGGTGATGCCAACAACCAGCCGAGGTGTCTGCAATGCAGTCACCTGAGCCATCGCGTTCACGAAAGCTGCATACACCACAATGGAGGTAGCAAGTTGCCTTTTGTTCATGGTTTTACGGTTTTGCGGTTATTCTGTAACGATGAGAGTTTAACGTTTAGAGTTTAGAGAAGTTACTGCAGAGTCTATAAACTATAAACTCTCACCGAAACAACGCCGCGTATCATCAAAATCAGTGCCATCAGATAGACGGCGGGGTTGAACACCTGTTTCACTGTCAGCATCAGCACCACAAACACGCCGCATACTGCCAAATTGACAGCAGCCAAACGGTTCTTCCTCTTCTTTACTTTGCAGAAGACCAGCCACACGGCATAGCACAACGCCAGCGGATTGAACAGCACTACCTGCCAGTTGCTATCCACAGCGGGATGCTTGCTGCAGCAGAACAGGTAGGCAATGATGATGCCCGCCACGCCTTGCGCACAGTGCAGCACCACATCGTAGCCCACCAGCAGCTTTCTCCGTCTCCAGTCTATGACCGAAATGCACACAGTCACGGCCAGCAGCAGCGAAAACACCACAAGGGGCGAGAGCGGACTGGCCGTTTCCTGATTCTTGTCTTCCAGCAGCTGATTTGTTTCTTTCACCAGCGGGCGGCGTGTGCCGTCAATGCCCACGATGTATGCCGAGTCTATTTCTGCCTGAAAATAGTTGGGGATGAACATTTGCGTCCTGCGTGGAGCAGGCTGGTCAATCTCCTGTCCCAGCAGCAGGTCGATGCCGAGTCTGAGCCAAGGCGAGTTTTCCATCTTTTCGTGTAGCATCTCGCGCACAGTGACAGTGCGTTCCCTCCGTTCATAGACCACCTTACCGTCCACAGCCTGTTCAATGATGTCGCGTGCGCGCTCCGTACAATTATCATATAGCCAGTTGTACAGATAGGTCTGGTTTTCGGGGCGCACATTCTCCAGCAGCAGCTTCATCAGCCTTTCCTTTTCTTCGGCTGTGAGGTTCAGCACTTGCTCCGTCACACCGTTGCCCGTTTCGCTGTATCGCCACAAGAAGAACTTCAGTGTCTCGGCATCCAACTGATAGTTGGTGTCGCCCTTGATGAAGTTCAGCACAAAGTGCTCCTGGCTCGCGTCGAAACAGCCGTAGTTGAACACGGCGTTCTTTTCGGCTATTTCGTCCACAGCCAAAATAGCTGTATGCCCGAAGTGTGCGTAAGCATCCGTTCCCGGTGTGCAGGTCAGCAACGAAAAGCGCAGTCCGTCCTCATAGTGCAGACTGTCCCTGCCATCGTCGGAAACCTGTGCCCAACCACATAGCGGCAGAGCCATCATCGTCACGCACCAAGCCGCCATAAATATGTATCTCTTAATTGACTGCATAAAAAAGCGGCTGCAAAGTTACGAAAAAAGGTTGTAACAAACGAGGGATTTTGGAGAATTAACGCAGAATGACCGTAAAATAAAGGCAATACGAGGAAAAACGAGGAATTTAGGAACGAGGTAAAAATGCAACTTGATGCGGATTGGTGCAAGAGTTAGGTCTCTAAATCGTAACCCACATAACCCGCTTCTGATAGTTAAACTTTTCTAATTCCAAGGGTACGAAAAAGGAAGAATGACGCAGTTCAAACTGACTGGTTTTCGATTCAACAAACTGCAATGGATTGCCGAAAAAGCAACTCAAAAAATGGTATTATATTTGCAGCCTGAAATGAAAAAGAATTGAAGAGTATGTCAAGAAGCACATTCAAGATTTTGTTCTACGTGAACAAGGGTAAGGAGAAGGACGGCATCGTGCCTGTCATGGGTCGTATAACCATTAACGGCACACAGTCGCAGTTCAGTTGCAAGCAC
>JAFTEV010000045.1 GCA_017453465.1 Bacteroidaceae bacterium
ATTATTGGAAACGAATATGAATAATATGAATAATAATGGGTCCCATCAAGAATATTTATGTCCTAAAATGGAAAAATTATTCATATTATTCATATTCGTTTCCCTATAAAAGCCGCACAGCGACATTCGCTGAATAGTTACGAGGCATGGGCAAAACGTTAATTTGTGTTTGTTCGGGCTGAAAAACATTCGTTTTCGCGAAAAACGGAATGGCGAAACGTTTGAAAATGAGTAGTAGAAAGAAGTTGAATGTGTTACAGATAGAATGCGGCTGAATCGTGTAGGCAATGCGTCGCTCCCGCGTAGGCAATTGTACGCAACGCATTGCCTACGTGAATGCGGCGCATTGCTAACGCGGCTTAAGAAAGTTTTAAGAATGCAAGCACCGCTGAGCCGAAAACAGGGGAAGCCCGTTGCGAGCGGGCAAGAAAATGCGGGGTAACATTTGGCATATTCAGACAAATCTGCTATCTTTGCGGACTAAAAATAGCTGAGAACATGAGGAAACAAGAGCTATACGACAGGGTTGTGGCTTACTTCAGCGAGGCAATGCCGGAGGTGGACACGGAGCTGCACTACGATTCGCCGTTCCAACTGCTGGTGGCTGTCATCCTGAGCGCACAGTGCACCGACAAGCGCGTGAACATGGTGACTCCCCCACTCTTCCGCGACTACGCCACGGCTGAGGAGATGGCCGAAGCCACGCCCGAAGTCATCTACGAATACATCAAAAGCGTGAGCTACCCCAACAACAAGGCGCGGCACCTTGTGGGCATGGCGCGGATGCTGCTGAGCGACTTTGGCGGTAGGGTGCCCGACAACCTGGACGACCTGGTAAGGCTGCCGGGCGTGGGGCGGAAGACGGCCAACGTGATTCAGGCTGTGGTGTTCGGCAAGTCGGCCATGGCTGTCGATACGCACATCTTCCGTGTGAGCCACCGCCTGGGCTTGGTGCCCGACACGTGCACCACCCCTTACGCCGTGGAGAAGGAGCTGACGAAGTATCTGCCTGCCACCGTCATACCGCGTGCCCACCACTGGCTGCTGCTGCATGGCCGCTATGTGTGCCAGGCTCGCACGCCGAAGTGCGGAAAGTGTGACTTGGTGGAGATTTGTAAGGAAGGAGTAAAGAAGAAGAAGTTAGGAGTTAAGGAGTTAAGGAGTTAAGCCATTACTGAGAGTTCGCGACTTGGCTTTGCTGAAGCTTTTGGAAACAATGGTATTGGCTTAACTCCTTAACTTCTTAACTCCTTAACTTCTAAAAAAACAACCCAACATGATAAAAGCCCTCTTTTTTGACATAGACGGAACGCTGGTGTCGTTCCGCACCCATCAGATTCCCGAAAGCACGCTGCAGGCTGTCCGCACGGCGCGGCAGAGGGGCATCAAGGTGTTCATTGCCACGGGGCGGCCCCGCCCCTTCATCAACAATCTGGCTGGACTGGAGTATGACGGCCTGATGAGCGTAAACGGTGCAAGCATCATCCTGAACGATGGCACCGAGATAGAGAACAAGTTTGTGCCGCAGGAGGATGTGCGGCGGATGGTCGGCTACGTGGATGAGCATCCGCTTTCGGTCGTCTTTGCCGGAAGCCGTGAAGCCTTCGTCGTGAACATGAACGAGCCGTTCCGCGAGGTGTTCCATCTGCTCAACCTCGCCCAGCCCCCCATTCGTCCTGCGTCGTATGCCCTCCAGGTGGAGGTGCAGCAGGTCATCGCCTTCTTCCCCATTGAGCAGGAGGCACACATCATGTCCTGTGTGCTGACCCACTGCGAGGCCAACCGCTGGCACCCGGCCTTTGCCGACTGCATCGCGAAGGGCACCAACAAGGCCACGGGCATCGACAAGGTCTGCCAGCACTATGGCTGGGACATCGGCGAGGTCATGGCCTTCGGCGACGGCGGCAACGACAAGACCATGCTCCTCCACGCTGGCACGGGCGTGGCGATGGGCAATGCACGCCCCGAAGTGCAAGCCTGTGCCGACTACGTCACGTCATCGGTGGATGAAGATGGCGTGGCGAATGCACTGCGACACTTTGGGGTCATCTGACACCACGGATTACGCGGATTACACAGATTGTTTTTCAACAACGAATTGCACGAATGAAACGAATTTTTTTCCTTTGCTAATGCCTTGGCGGCAACGAATGGCGCGAATGTGGCTGCTTTAGTCTTATTCGCCGTCGCTCGCGACATCCAATAACACTATTCGTGTCATTCGTGCAATTCGTTGTTTTAGAAACTCAGCTTTCTGAAGTTTAACAAGGACCACAGATTACGCGGATTACACAGATTGTTTTCCGACAACGAATAACGCGAATAGAACGAATATTTACCTGCTAATGCCTTGGCGACAACGAATGGCGCGAATGTGGCTGCTTTAGTCTTATTCGCCGTCGCTCGCGACATCCAATAACACTATTCGTGTCATTCGTGCAATTCGTTGTTTGCTCCGAATCTGTGTAATCCGCGTAATCTGTGGTGTCACTTGAGCCGCTGCAAGAAGTCAATCTCCACGATGCGGAGTTCTCCTTTCACCTTTTCGCTGCCCGGTGTCTTGTAGAGGTCAAGCTCGGTGGCTGGGCCGCCAGCCAGTTCGGTGACTTGGCCAAAGGCATCCTTGTCGGTGGCGGTGCCTGTCTGACGGATGGTGTAGCGTTTGGCCTTGACGGGCTGGTCGATGAAGAGGGAGATGTAGCCCAGCGACTTGTCGGTGTTGCCCTTCCAGACGAGCTGGTCGTCGGCCAGCACTTCGAGCGGATAGGAGCGTTGCCGCCAGCCTGTCAGCTTGATGCTGATTTCGTCGATGGCTGCCGGCTGGCTGAGTTCGTAGGTAATCCAGGCAGAGGAGAGTTTGCCGTCGTTCTTCCACTCCGACTGTTCGTTGTCATCCCAACTGCTCTTCACGTCGGAGGCGTTGGCTCCAGCCGTGGCCGAAAGGATGCTGACGGTGCGCTTCTTGTCGGTGTAGGAAGGTGTGGCGGGTGTTTCGCCACGGTCGAGCACAGGGCGCAGGTGGTCTGAAGCGATGTAGCGCGACAGGCCCGCATTGATTTGCTGCGTGTCGGCTGTAGTGTTCCATGTCAGCACAGCATCCTTCATGCCCTTGGCACGTGCCGTCAGGCGGATAGTGCCAGGCTTCGTCGTGGAGCGCACCAACACGCGGTTCACGCCAGCCTCAACGGGCAGGTCGGTGGCAAGGATGTAGTTGTCCTGGTCGGGACTCTTGCCAATGCCGCCACGCCATTCGCCTTCGCCCGTGAGTGTCCAGTGGATGAAGCGGTTGTCCAGCGGGCAACGCTGTCCGTTCTTATCTACAATCTCCACCTGCACCAGCGCGAGGTCGGCACCGTCGGCCTTCATGCCGCCATCGGGATTCTGCATCAGCGTGAGCTGGATGTGGTCGGCTGGGCCTGCGGTCTGGTGTGTGGCCTCTGACTCTACGGTTGTGCCGTCAGCCGCATAGCTGATGGCTTTCACCTGTCCCGGGGCATAATGCACGTTCTTGAAGGTGTGGAGGAAGGTGTATTCAGGCTTGTCGCTCTTGCCCACCGACTTGCCGTTGACAAAGAGCTCCACGACGGGCGAGGTCGATACCACATACACGTCCTTCACCACGCCGTCGGGGTAGTTCCAGTGGCCAATGATGTAGCTGGCCTTGTGCTCCACATCGACCCAAGAGTTCCACATCACTTGGTTGGCAAAGAAGGCATCCTTCTCGATGCGCATGGCATCCACCACCCCACTCGTGCGGTAGTTCATTTCGCTGCGTCCGTGGGTGTTGGTGTCAGAGAAGATAATCTTCACACCACCGCTGCTGACACGCCGCCCCATGCCGGGACGAACCACATAGTAGTCGTGCCAACGGCGAATTTGCTCGATGGTGAGCTGGTCTTGGTTCTGGTTGTAGATGTCGGCAGGAGCCTTGCGGTAGTAGGGGCCAGCCCCCCACTTGTGGTAGGGGTAGGAATAGTCGTCCCAGTACATGCGGTAGCCCTCGTCGCGGCAGTATTCCATGGCCCACACAGGGTGCCCCGCCGACTTGTTGATGTAGAGCATTTCGCCGCCATACTCGGCTTCGCTGATGTCGAGCATTTCGCGTGAACCGATGGCGCGTCCGCCGTGCGGGTCATACTGGTTGCGGATGGCCACCATCTCCTTCATGTGGTCGCGGCTGATACTCTCGTTGCCGCTTTCGTAGAAGATGATGCTGGGGTTGTTGCGGTTGTAGATGATGGCATCGCGCATCAGCTCGGTGCGCTGTGTCCAGTGTCGGCCCTCCACGTCCTTTTCGGCATCGCCGGCGGGCATGGCCTGGATGAGTCCCACACGGTCGCACGACTCCACATCTTGGCGTGTGGGCGTGACGTGCATCCACCGCACCACGTTGCCACCCGACTTCACCAGCAGGTCGTTGCTGTAGTCGGAGAGCCAGGCTGGTATGTCTATGCCGACCGAGGGCCACTCGTTGCTGGTGCGCTGGGCATAGCCGTGCACCATGAGGCAGCGGTCGTTGAGCCAGATTTTGCCTTCGCCAAACTTTGTCTTGCGGAAGCCTGTGCGGATGGAGACCTCATCTGTAGCAGAGCCGTTAACCACGAGGCTGGACTTGACCGTATAGAGATAGCCGTAGCCCCACGACCAGAAGTGAATGCCCGTAAGCCGCTTCTGGGCCGTAAGTGTAGCGGTGTCGCCAGCGGCTATGAGCTGCTGCCGGCCTGTGAACTTGCCCACTTGCTTGCCGTCGCCATCGAGGACAACCACCTGCAAGCCCACTTTCTGAGCCTTGGCCGAGGTGTTGATGACCTGTGCCTCGACGTTGGCCGTGACCTTCTTGCCCTGGATGTCATAGTCTGTGCCATAGACGTAGGTGCCTGTGGTGCCGAGGTTGGAGTAGAGCGGCAGCGTCTGATAGACATCGCCCAGCACGTGCAGATACACATTCTTGGGCAGACCGCCCATGTTCATGTTGAAGTTCTTGTTGTTCCACTGGAACGACGTGGGTGCCAGCTGGTTGTTGGGCAGGTTGTTGCCGTCCTTGGTGGGAGCCGCATTCCGTGGCACCAGCAGTTCGGTGCCGTCGGGATTCTTCTCCTTGTAGGCCCAGTCGTTGTCGGTCAGCACCTCCAGACGGTTAGCCTTCCCTATATATAAATAAGGTGTCAGCTCGAAGCCAAAAGCCATTACACCGTTCTGGTGCAGTCCGAGGCGATGGCCGTTGAGCCACACTTCGGCACTCTGACGTGCACCCTCAAACTCGATGAACACATGCTTGCCAGCCCACTCCTGCGGTGCTGTGAACACCTTGGTGTAGCGGCACGTGTCGTCGGGCAGTTCGGCGATGCCCACACGGAAGGCGTAGTCCTCGTTCCAGGCGCGTGGCAGCGTCACCGTGCGGGTCTGCCCTGGATATTGAATGGCTTCTGCAGGATAATGAATCTGCCAATCGCCGTTGAAGTTCAGCTTTTGGCGTTGTGCCATCATGGGCACAGCGCAAGCCAGCAATGAAATTGCAATGAAGTTTCTCATCTTTTTTATTTTCTGATATAAACTTTCTTTCCGTTCACAATGTAGCAGCCGCTCTGAGCAATGGTGTGAAGGCGGCGACCTGCCAAGTCATAGACCACGTCGTCCGCAGTGAGTCCATCAGCCGAGATATTGCTGATGCCCACAGCTGCGGGGTCTTCCACCACGCGGATGATGCCCTCTGTGGCCAACGATGTTGTGTCCCAGATGTAGCCAGCCTTGGGCACCTCTGGCAGGATGACTGCGTCGCCCTTGATGGTCAATGTGCCTGTACACTTGAATATCTGTATGTCTTGGTCGGGCTTGTAGCTGTAGTTAGCGTTCAGTTCCGACATTTCGATGATGGGCGAAGTGAGCGTGGTCTTGCCCTTGACGGCAATCACGTCGCTGCTGGTCTTCGTGGCCGTTGTGCGTGTGCGTATCTGGATGATGGCACCAGCCTCTGCCGTCAGATTGCCGTTGACAGTCAGCGTGCCGACCATCGTGTTCAGCGTAGGTGTTCTGTAGAGCACACCCAGCGTACCACCCTGCTTCACCGTGACATTCTGCACCTGCCCATTGCCCTTCAGTGTGCCACCATCGCGCACCGTAATCAGTCCCGATGTGGTAGAGGCCGACGAGCAGTTAGCCCACACCATGCCTTCATACACATTGAGTGCACCAGCCGATGCACCTGTCAGCGTGAGGGTGCCTTCACCGTATTTATTCAGCGTGGCATTGCCATTGAACGTGCCCGCATAGGTGTCGTTGTTGCCCAGATAACCCACGTTCCAGGTGCCTGTGCTCAACGAGCAATCCGTAGCAGTAGATTTCAGCGAGCCAATCCTGGCTGCGCGACTTTCTTCCGTGCCGCTCTGCCCTTTGACATGGGCTGCATACACGCCAGAGCCAAGTTCCAGCGTACCTTTGGCGAGGTTCAGCGTGGTCGAGATGCGGAACTGCCCGCTGGTGGGATTCAGTGTGCCCTCAAAGGCAGAACAATTGGCCTCGAAGTCGCCACGCACGTAGGGGTAGCTGATTTTCAGTGTGCCCTCACCCTTGAGGCTACCCTGCATACGGCAACGTTGACCCGCTGCGACGGTGAGTGTCTTGCCTTTCTCTATCGTAATCACATTGTTGATGGACGGTACGGCACTGGTCGAGTTGTTGTTGAAGATGCGGATGGTGGCATTGCCCGTCACGTAGATGGGCGAACCCACCTTGCCCAGCGTGGCGTTCCAGGCCCCCTGCGAGAGGGTGCCAGCCTGCAGGATGGTGCCAGCGTAGCCGTTGCTACCGCCGTAGTTCAGGTTGAGCTGACCGTTGCCCTTCTTCACCAGCACACCTGTGCCCGTGAGGGGTGACTTCAGCGAAGCACTGCCCGTAGGGATATTGATGGTGGCTGTGTCGGTGAGCGAAATGCGGCGGTCGGTAGCCGAGTTCGTGTGGTCAATGGTTAGCGTGGCCTTCCCTATCTGGATGATGCTGCCAGCACCGAAGCAACTCTCTGTGCCAGCATTCTCCATGTTCTTCACCGTAACCGTGCCGCTGTTCAGCACCGTGCGACCCGTGTAGTCGCTCTTGGTGGCGTTCAGCACCAGTGCACCCTCGCCGTTCTTTACCAACGAGCCTTCGCCACTGAAGCCGCCCTCGCCGTTGAAGGTGTAAGTGCCTGTGTCGTGTGTAAAGAGTACGCTGCTCGTCACCATCTTGTCCGTCAGATTGACCACACGCTGGGCGGCCTCATCCGAGAAGACCACGCCGTCGTTGGCCACAAAAGCCGTCGGCTCGCCGTCGAGCACGAAGTTACTGCTCTGATAGTCCCAGTCTCCACTCTCGCTGCCCGACCAATAGACATTGGCTGCGGCCTCGCGCATACCACGGACAATGAGTACCAACTGCTGGTCGCGCACCTCCAGGGCATAGTTCAGGCCCACCAGTCCACGCACCTTGATGCGCTGGACATCAGCCGTCAGCGTGCCGGTACACTGCATCAGCACATACTCGCCTGCTGCGGGCACAGCCTCGCTGGGCACGATGGTCAGCGTGTTGGTCTTCTGGAGCGTCAGGTCGCCATTGACCTGCAAGAGGTCGCACTGCGCCGTGCCCTCGGTCTGCAAGTTCAGCTCCACAAACACGTCGCCTGGGAGCGCGAGGTTGCGGTTGAATGTCAAGGTGCCAAACGGACTCTCTGCCGTGCCCGGAGAAAGGCGGCAACCCTCGTAGTTGAGTGCGCCCTCGAAGGTGATGTCACCCTCAAGCACGGCATTGCCAGCCAACGTACCTCTGGCACGCAGTTCGAGCGGGCCAGCCACCGTGCCGTTCACCGCCAGCGTGCCTTCACTCACAAGGGTCTGCCCCTTGGTCTTCAGCGCGCCGTTCAGGGTGGTTGTGCCTTGCTGCGACTTCACCACGATGCCCTCGCCGCCTATTGTGCCGTTGAGCACATAGTCTGCCCCCTTGGGCGACATGAAGTAGGTGGCAGCAGGATGCACTTCGTCCGTGATTTCAACGGCTCTCGAGTGGTCGCCACTGAGGTCGAAGAGCACGCTCTGCCCGTCGGCGTAAGCCTGAGCCTGTGTCTGGTCGTAGGAAGTAAAGCCTGTGGCACCCGCTGCCCAACTGCCCGACCGATAGCGCACATCGGTCTGCATCATCGGCGGCACGGGAGGCAGCGGCATACCTGTGCCCAGGTAGAAGCTGGTGTTGGGGTGCTGATAGTAGCCGCGTGTGGTGCAGTCGCCCCGATAATGGGGGTCTTGCTGCAAACAGTAAATGCTATAGTTGGTAGGCAGGTTGGTGCTGTAGCCCACAAGCCCTGTGCTGGAGTCGGCATTCTGTTTGGCCAGAATCACCTCCTCGCGCCAGTCGCCCACGATGTCACCCATGAAGGCAGGGCGTGTGCCTGTGGCACCCATCGAACCCCAGTTCGATTCACGCGAGAACTCAATCAGGCGCGACTTGCCCAGCACGGTGGTCACCATCAAGTTGGTTCCCCAGCCGCTACCGCCGGGCGAACTGAGTTCCTCGCGCAGCAGGTCGCCGTCCCACCAGAAGCCTTCAAACATCGTGCTGATGCCGTGCCCACTGCGGGTCTCGCCTGTTGCGTCGCCCTTGCAGTCGTAGATGTAATCGTCGGTGAAGCTATAGATTTCGTACCCCTTATGCTTGGGGTCGATGTCCATGCAGGCTCCGCGCCCCACGTCATAGACGCTGGGCAGGTACCACTCCTTAATGCGCTCGCCCGTGGCGGCATCGTAGAGCAGCTGGCCCAAGAGGGCACTCTGCTGAATGGCATACACCTCCATGCCGGGGCGGTCGGGGTCGATGTCGCTCACGATGTAGCGGTCGCCATGGCCAATGCCGGGACTGCGGAAGAAGCCTGTGAGCGGATTGAGGCTGTAGCCTCCCTGCACCATCTCGTCGCGTCCGTCGCCGTCCATGTCGGCCACGCGCAACTGGTGGAACTCTGCCGGCCAGGGCTTCTTGTCGTTGCGGCTCCAGGTGGCAGTCTGGTGCCAGCGAGAAGGCACACCATTGGTCCAGTCGTAGCCCCAAGAGAATACATAATTATGATGGGTCTTGTTGTTGTCGCGGTCCAGACACTCCATCACCACCGAGGGGTGAATGCCATCCAGGTAGCAAATGGAGAAGTGGCCGTCCATGGCCGAATAGCTGTCGCTCATGTAGCTGGAGCGGTTATCGCGTGTGTAGGCATCAGCCCCGTCGTGCACCGCGCTGTAGTCCAGTTCGCTGCAAGCCAGCTCTGCACCTGTGGCCCCGTCGATGACCGAGACGTAGAAAGGACGGTTGCGGCGGCTCTGCGTGCGATAGTCCACAATGCCGTCACCATCCACATCGGCCACGTCGCTGCCCATGGCATACTTGCCCCACGTCTCCTTGGCTTTGTCCCAGAAGCGCGTACCGTCCGAACTGCGGATGATGACCTCGCAGCGTCCGTCGCAGTTGATGTCGTAGGCCACGACCATGTCGTTCTGTCCGCCACAGATGTTCACGTTGGGACCCATATCGACCGTCCAAAGCAGGGTGCCGTCGAGACGGTATGCCTGAATCTTGTGGGACGTTGTTGCCGTATTGTCGGCGAGGGATTCGGCATCGTCATTGGAAGCCGCACCCGCAAACAAGCGGTCGCAGAGCACGGCATCCACCTCACCGTTGCCGTCGAGGTCCATGGGCCAGACAAACTTTGTGCGGTAGTCGTTGCGACGAATCACCTTGTCGTCGAAGTCGAAGTCGAACCACACATTGTCCCAAGCCCGGCTCTGGTAGAGAAAGGGATGGCTCAGTTCGCCCTCCGTGCCGTTCACGACGGCTGCCACGGCAAACTCCGTGTTGGGCTGCAAGGCAGAGGTAGCCAGCGAGTAGTTTGTCTGCGTCAGGGGCGCAGTGTTCACCTTGGTGTAGGTGCTTGCGCCCTTCGTCCGACGATAGAGGTTGTAGGTTGTGCCCTCAGGCTCTTGCGCCAACTTGCGCCACGAGACGAGCGCACCGCTGCCGCCCTGTCCTGTGCGGCTTGTACCTGTGCGCGACACGACTACCACACCGCGCCCCAACTGCTGTTGCAGACGCTGAGCCTGTGCACCAGTGGAACACAGACCCAGCGCAACAAGCAAGGTTAAAAAGTTAGGTTTCATTTGTTTTTTCATTACAGGTGCTTGGGTTACATAGGTTAATCTTGACTCAGAAACATTTCTGTGCACCTTTTCCAGAATTGCTGTGCAAAGGTAGCCGAATTGCAACGAAGAAAGAGTAAAAAGATTAACAAAAATGTATAAAATCGTACCAAACCACCTGTTTCTGCCACTTCTGTGCCGCTCCACAGCCAACTGCAAGCAACTCACAAGGCTACATATTTGGCCGTTTGAAAGAATTGCCGTAAATTTGCGCCACATTCCTTGTCAGGGAATAAAGCAGATTTAACAATGAAGCAACAAAGGACTTTCCTTCTCTCCATACTCTTCCTGCTCTGCGCGCTCTGCGCAGGAGCACAAAATTTCCACTGCACGCCGCTGCCCAACCAGGCACTGTTGCCCGTGCCCAAAATCAGTCACGTGCTGCAAGACCAAGAGGGCTACCTGTGGTACGGAACACAGGGCGGCGGGGTCTGCCGCGATGACGGCTACCAGCTACAGACCTGGGCCAGCGGACAGCGCAACGGCAAAGCCATCGAGAACGACGAAGTGACGGCACTGGGCGAAGACACCCGGCTGGGCCGCATCTGGGTGGGCACGCGAGGCGGACTGTACTACATCGACAAGCGCAAAGGCACGGCACACGCCGTTGACACCGAGGAGGCACGGCACAAGAAGATTCACTGCCTGGCCGTCAGAGCCGACGGAAGCGTCTGGTTCGGCGTGGAGCACAAGGTGGTACTGCTCTCCCCACGGCTGAAAGTCGTCAAGAGCTTCTCCATCGGCGAAAACCCACGCGAGGAACCCAAAAGCATGATGATAGACCACAGGGGCACCCTCTGGGTCTGCATCCTGCGCGGCGGACTGCGCACTGTAGATAAGGAGGCAAAACAACTGGTGGACCGCCCCTGGACACTGGACAAAGCGGCCAACTACATCGTGGAGGACACCCTGAACCACTGCTACTGGGTGGGCACCTGGGGCAAGGGCATCGTCAGCTACCCCGATATGACGGTGCAGCCCGCCACGCTCCACACCGACGGCACCAACCTGTTCGGCTGCGAGGTGAACAACCTCGTCATCGACTACGAGCGGGGACTGCTCTGGACTTCCACCGTGGACAACCTCTATGCCTACCGCATCGTCTCCGTCCTCGGCACCGACAACCGCCCCATCTGCACCCTGCTGCCGCTGGAGACCGCTGGCTTCATGTCGCAGGAGAAGAAAATCATCGGTAACCTTTACCTTGATAAATATAATAATGTGTGGGTGCCGGGCAGTATGCCGCGCACCTTCATCATCTCCGCCCACAAGGGCTGGGGAGCCATTCGCCGCGACCCCGTCCAGGCCATGACCCAGCAGATAGGCTACAAGCCCATGGTCAGCCGCATCGTGCGCGAAGGCACACACTACTGGATATACCAAGACCGCACCCGACTCTCCCTCTACGACAGCCAGACGGGTGCACTCTCCTTCATGGCGACCGAAGCCCAGCCCTCGCCGCTCAGCACTAACAAGGCACTGGCACGCTGCCGCGAGGCCAAGGGCGTGTGGACGTGCAGCGGGCGCAAACTGCTCCGCGTCTGGAGCGAAGGCTCTGCCATCCACTGGAAAGAACAGACCGACCTGCAGCCCCTGCCCAACTACATTGCCTCGCTGAACGACGTGGGCGGCGGCAAACTGCTGATTGGCACCGAGAAGCAAGTGTTCCTCTACAACTACCATACGCACACCACCACACAGCTCACCGACTCGGTGGGCACGGTCCACAGCTGCGGCTACGACAGCAAGGGCCAACTGCAATACTCCCTGCGCCCAGGCCAGCCCCTGCCCCTCACCGACCGCCACGGCCACACATGGAAACTGACGGAGACCAGCCTCGTCGAGACCAGCACACGCACTGGAGCCAGCCGCACCATCCGGCCAGCCGACCCCGACGTACAGATGGAATACTTCACGGACATCAGCCTCACGGACGACAGCATTTGTCTCGGCGGCATCGGGGCGTTCTGCATCATTGGCCACAGCCCTGCACTCGACCACCCCGACAGCACGGCGACCCGCATCGTCATGACCGACAAGCGGCACCTGAGCACACTGAACCCACTCATGGCCCACAGCCTCCAGTTTGCCTACCGTCTCGCGGGCGACACAGCATGGACCTATCTGCCCGCAGGCATCAACACCATCGACCACGAACACCTGCCCAGCGGCACCCACACACTGGAGGCCATGGTCACCGACCCCTTCGGGCGATGGAGCCAGCCCCAGCCGGTTGGCACCGTCACGGGCAGCACCTCCCCCTGGCGATACAGCCTCTGGCTCCTCCCCCTGCTCGGCCTCGCCATCGGCGGCTATCTGTGGCACAGAAAGAAGAAGGCTGAAGACGTGGCAGAAACAAGCGTGACCACCACGCCACCCGTCACTGCACCCGCTACAGAACTCCCCGACAATCTGCCCCACGACGAAGTGAAGGAGGAGAAAACTGTGCCGACATCACCCTTCCTGCTGCAAGTGACCGAACTCATCAACCAGAACCTCGACAAACCCGAATACGGCATCGAGGAACTTTGCGCCGACCTCTCCATCAGCCGCATGAACCTCTACCGCAAGTTCCAGAGCGTCACCGTGCAGACCCCATCAGAATACATCCGCACACTGCGCCTCCGGCGCGGAGCCGAACTGCTGCGCACCACCGAGCTTTCCGTCAGCGAAATAGCCTACACCGTGGGCTTCACCTCGCCCCAGTACTTCACCAAGTGCTTCAGGGAAGAGTACGGCAAGACTCCAAAGAAATATCAGAAAGACCCCAATACATAAAGATTATCCCCTCGCTTCGCAGCGAAGGGATAACCAGATGAATGTTTAATGTTATTTAGGGAATGGACTCGAACCTCTCGGTCCGTTGGGGTGTTCCAAGGGTAAAAAATTGGGGACAACCCTTGAAACTGTCCGATAGCATAAATTGATTGAATGCTTCTCGCGGCCATACCATCGACCACACTTTATCACTAAAACCCAGCCAACAAGCCGTGCGAGAACCAAACCAATAAGTGCCTATGAAATTAATTAATGTAGCTATGAAAAAAGTTCTATCTTCTTTTGCACTCGCAAAGGTAGGACTTTTTTCTGAATACACCGCAAACTTTCTACCATTTTTTTGCGTAAATATCCCATAATTGAAAATTTTTTAGCGATTACTTGGAATAAAATGCCACATATTCCCACCAAAACCCCGCCCAATCGTGCTTTCCGCCCCCTCTGCCCGAAGTGAATTTTTAGCCCCCCAAAAGCCCCACCCCATCCGCACTGCACACCAAACTCGCCAACACAACGTACCAAAACCACCCGCACTGCACACCAAACCTGCCAACACTGCACACCAAACGCAACGGCATAGGCATTTATTCTATAAATCACACTTTGATTCTTAAGAATCATTGTTTGATTCTTGTAAATCATTGTTTGATTCTTAAGAATCAAACAATGATTTATAGTTTTATTGCCTATCTCGCCCCGAACCTATCGCACTCCGAGCAAGTTTCCTCTGCACCTCGCCTGCTTTCTGAACGTGGCGCAACAAATCGTTCAAAGAAGCAAAACTCATTTTTCTTAGAAAATCAAGAAGAATTTCGCAGTAATGTTGTATCTTTGCAGCAGAGAACAAAATCAAAGGGAAAAACATGAGTACAGAGACACTGACTGGACTGCGTGACTATCTATACAGCACGCTCTCGCCCGCCAACATGATTTGGTTGGGGACACAGCTGATGGAATATGCCCAGCAACAAGAGGCACCACTCAAGCGATTCACCAAGGAGGAACTGAATGCAAGGCTCGACCAGGCAGAGGCAGAAATTGCAGCCGGGTTAGGAACACCTCACGAAGAAATGATGCGCGAATGGGAAGAAGAACTTGCCCGCGAAGAGCAGGAGTTACTTGCCAGACAAGAACTTGAAATGGCTGAAGCGGTATGATGAAAGTCATTTGGCTACCACAAGCCCAAGAAGGTAAACGACAAATCGCCAACTACATCCACCGAAAGTTCGGATTCAAGCGCAAGAAAAATTTCATGCAAGAGGTTGACCAAACGGTAAGGATGCTTATGCGCGTTCCCCAACTTGGCCCCATAGACCCACTCTATGCAGACCGCCCCACAGCTTATCGCAGCATCATCATCAATGGCTTGAACAAGATGATATACCGCATTGATGACAACATCATCTACATTGCAGATTTCTGGGACACCCGTTGCGAACCAGAAAATCAGGCAAAGAAAACAAGGTAAAAGACAACAAATGCCCCACGGTGAAAATCCATCAGATTCACCGTGGGGCACTTATATTGATTGTATGGGAAGTTTAGCAGGGGCGCGTCTTGGGCAGGTGGAAGACATCCTGCACTTCCTTCATGGCGGCGGCAGTCATGCCGTCGGGTTCGCTGCCCATGTTGCGGGCGCACATGTAGATGTTGGCGGCTTTGCAGAGCACATCGGTCTGGTCGAAGGCATCCATGATGTCGGTGCCGACGGCAACGGTGCCGTGCTTCTCCCAAAGGACTACGTCGTGGGTCTTGATTTGCTCAAGCGTGGCTTCAGCCAGTTCTACACTGGAGGGCAGTGCGTAGGGCACAATGCCAATGCCAAGCGGGGCGAAGGCCAGTGTTTCGGGAATCATGGACCAGAGCACACGGGTCATTTCGTCACCACGCAGGAACCGCTGGATGTGCGACATGGCCACGAGTTCGATGGGGTGGGTGTGCAGCGTGGCTTTGTAGCAAGAGCCTGTCTCCAGGAGGTAGTTCTGCAGGGCGAGGTGTGTGGGCAGCTCGCTGGTGGGAACTACAGGTTCGTCGGCAATGATTTCGTAGCTGGCGCAGTCATCGCAGATGCGGACGATGGAGCCGTTCTGCATGGGGAACTTGGCGAGGTCGCGCATACGCTTGCCTGTGCCTTTGCAGTAGAAATACTTGCCCTTGAGCTGTGGCAGTGTCATGCCGATTTGCTTGACGGGTGCGATGGCGGGCAGCTGCTTGCACTCGTCGTCCATGAACTCGGTGACGTTGACGGTGATGTTGCCACCGTTGCGCTCTGCCCAGCCTTTTTGCCAGAGGTAGCCTGTGACCTCTGCTATTTGGTCAACCACGGCTTTAAGCCCTGGGCGACCGTCTAATATTGACTTCATATTGTTATTTTGGTTTTTTGGGGGTAGTCGGGATAGGTTTTCTAGCCCTTCTAGTTTTTCTAGAAATTCTAGCAATTCTAGATAATCCAGGAAATCTAGCCCGACTGAAAGTTTTCTAAATTGTTTCGCCGTAGCGTTCCTTAGTTATCTGCTCCAGTGATTTGCCGCGAGTGTTGGGCATACCGAGGAGGCCAATGACCAGAGAGGTGAGCAGCAGGGCTACCATGCAGTAGGCGGCCAGGGTGAAGCCTTCGCCGTTGTCACCATAGATGTAGGTGAAGACGAGACCCCAGACTGCGGAGAGACCGCGCACGATGAAAAACATCAGGCCCTGCGCGCCGGCACGGAACTTGGCAGGGAAGAGTTCACTGCCCCAGAGGGCGTAGAACACCTGCACGGAGCTGCCGTTGTTGACACCCCACAGAATGGTGAAGAGCCAGATGCCGGCAATGGTAGATACGCCACCGCCAATGATGAGAATCCAAGCGGTGAGTGCTGCTGCAAGGCCAAAGATGTAGAAGAAGCGGTGTGACATCTTATCGACAAAGAAGGAGATAATCAGCGTAGTAACAACCACAAACACCCAGCTCACACAACTCAGCATGTTGGCAGTTTCGTTGCTCAAGCCTCCTGCCGTCTCGTAGATGTGGGGCATAAAGAAGCCCATCACCGAGGCCACAAGGTTCCACGTCAGATAGATGGCTGCCAGATAAGCTACGGTCTTGACGGCAATCTTGTTGGTGAACAACAGCTTGATGTTGTCAACAATGCCGTTCTTGTCTTTTGCTTTGTTGGCTGTAAACTCTGCACTCTCTTGCAGTTGCCGCTGAAGGTTCCACGCGATGAATGCCACAACAAAAAGGGTGAAAAATACCACACGCGAGCTGAACACTTCGACTGCCTGCTGCGAAGCATCGGCTCCTATCACGCTGTGAGCCAGAGCCTCAACGGGAGCATAAAGGTAGCCACCCGGCGCAAACAACATGCCGAACAGCAGTATGAACATAGGGCCAATGCCCCACGACATTTGCGAAATGCAGATGTTACGCCCACGGTTGTTCACTTCGGAACTTTCCGAAATGTACGTCCATGAAGCTGGCACACCAATGCCGACGGAGATACCTGTAATGAGGAAGCCGCAGAGGAGCATGGGGAAGTTGACCGTACACATGATGATGAGCACGCCCAACATATAGACGAGCAGGTTGTAAGTGAAGATGAATTTACGCCCGAATTTGTCGGCCAGGAAACCGCCGATGATGGCACCGATGGCTGCGCCCAGCGCGTTTGCACTCAGGGCGTTGAGCCATCCCAGGTGCATTTCGGTCAAGCCCAGATAGTTCTGCCACAGCGTCACACCACTGGCTCCGGCTACGATGGCTCCGGCATCAAGATAATTGTTGAGAGACACCGCCAGGGTGCTCTTCAGACTGCTACTCTTTGCCATACGCTGCTTATCTGGTTACGACATCAACTTCAATATCGAATATCTTGGCCACCTTCAGGATGGTGTCGATGTGACGGCCCACGGCTGCTGCCATGTGGTGAGTGGGGCCTGCTTCGCTCCACTTGTTGACAAACTCGCGGCAGGACAGTGAGAACTTGGTGCGCATGTTGGTGTCGCCGAACATGAAGATGGGGCCTTCTTCGTTGACACCTTCAGCCACAACAAACTTGAACACGCCGTTCTTGTCCTGCGTGATGGCCAGATAAGTGACAGGGCCTGTAGGCGGATAGAACTGAGTGAGGTAGCCACCGCCCGTCTTGCCGTGGAACACAGGCACAATCTTCATTGTGGGCTTGTGGGCTTGCGAAATGTCGAAGTCGCCGGAACCAGAGTGGCCAATGATGCAGATGTCTTTCGGGAAGTCGATGGAGTACATTTCAGCCAGTGTGCCTGTGCCAGAAATGGTCTTCAGGATTGACATGGCCATTGCCACCTTCATATCGCCCTCAACGGCGCAAGCAGTGTGCTGCTTGATGAGCATCGAGAATGCAGGAATGAGCATGGAGTCGAGCTTGCCGGCCACGCCCTGAGCAAAGCCTGCGTAATGGGAAGCAATCATGCCCAGCTTCTCGTCCTTCACCCATTGCTCAAAGGCTACAACGTATTTGGCCATGTCCCAAACCTTCTCAATGGTGCCTCCACCTTCGATTTCAAACGTGTCGAGGATGTCTTGTGCCTTGGCACGAATGGCCTCCTCGTCGGTAATGTTATCGGCAATGGCCCACATCTGTTCCCAGTCGAACTGCTTGGTGTAAACAAACATGCGATGGTAGAGGTTGGTCTCATCAATGTAAAGGTCCATCATGCCAGGATAAGGACGGCCAATCTGTGCAATGTTGGTGTCGCGGAAACGGCGGCGCACCTGGGCGGCACGGCACCAGTCCTCTATCTCGGCCTGTACGCCAGGGTCGCCACCCTCAACAACGCCTGTAATCACGGCAGAGCGTTTGCCGGCACGGTTGAGGTCGGCCACCATTTCGCCGATGGCACCACAGGCATACAGCTCGCCCAACCAAGTGGGGATGTCGGTCTTGGCGTAGTCGGGAGCCAACTTCTTCTGCACATTCACGATGACAACAGGAACGTCGATGTCGCGCACAGCGGGCAACATATTGTAAGAAGTGCAATAGGTCAGCATCTGCAAGATGACGAGGTCAACGTCGGCTGCGCGGAACTTGTCGCCTGCAGCCATCGACTGCTCCTTGGTCGTCACCATGCCGCCGTCAATCAGTTCGACGGTGTCGGGCAGTGTTTTCTTGAAAGCCTCATACTGTGCCTGAAACTCAGGTACGAGCGAGGGGAACTGTGGAAGATATGCACCAAGTGCAATGGAAAAGACACCAACACGTGCCTTCGTTTCTACTAAAGGTTTTGCCATTATTCTGTTCGTTTTTATGGGTTAGTTAGTTTTAGTTACTTCAAGATAACGCTCGTAAGCAGCGTCCCATGCCTCGCGGTCCTGCGGCTCGTAGGTCTTCATCTCGATGCTGTCAGCAATGATGCGGCGCATTTCAAAGATGTCGCCAACGACACCAGCTGCCTTGGCTTGCAGCATGATGTTGCCAATGGCCGTACCCTCGATGGGACCCGTAACGACCTCCAGCCCAGTGGAGTTGGCTGCAAACTGCATGAGGAACTGGTTCCAAACGCCGCCGCCAATGACATGGAGCCGCTCGATGGGGAACGGTGCAAGGTCTTTCAGATAGCCGATGACCTGACGATAGCGCATGGCGAGGCTCTCGAAGATGCAGCGCGCAATCTCCTGATGCGTTTCGGGCACAGGCTGGTTCGTCTTTCGGCAATAGTTCTGGATGGCCTCAATCATGCTGGCAGGGTTGGCAAAGTCGGGTGCATCGGGGAAGATGAACGAGCGGAAGGCAGGAGCCTCCATCGCGCTGGCGTTGAGTTCGTTCACATTGGCAGGAGCGTTCTTGAACTCCTTGCGGCTACGCTCCAGAAGCCACATGCCGCAGATGTTCTTCAGGAAACGGGTCGTGCCCTCAATGCCGCCTTCATTCGTAAAGTTATACTCAAAGCTCTTCTCCGAAATGATGGCATCCTTGGTCTCAATGCCCAGGAGCGACCATGTGCCGCAGCTGAGGTAAGCAAACCGCTCGTTCTGAGCGGGAACCGCAGCCACAGCCGCACCCGTGTCGTGACCAGCCACTGCCACCACGGGGATGGCTCCCAGCCCTGTCATCTTCTGCACTTCGGGCGTGAGCACACCCACCTTGTCCGACGGGTTAACGTAGCGACCAAACTGGCTTTCCTTCAGGCCAATCACGTCAAGCAACTCCGTGTCAATCTTCTTGGTGCGCGGGTCGAGCAACTGACTCGTGGAGAGCACGGTATATTCGCACACCGCCTCGCCCGTCAGCATATACATCAGCGCATCGGGGATGAAGAGAATCTTATCCGCAGCCTCGATAGCCGAGTCGTGGTTCCGCACCAGCGTTGCCAGCTGGAAGAGCGAATTGAACTGCATAAACTGAATGCCCGTCTTCCGATAGACTTCCTCCTTCGGGACGAGCTTGAAGTACTCCTCCATCGCATGGTCGGTGTGGGGGTCGCGGTAGCAATAGGGATTGCGAAGCACGCCGCCGTCCTTGCCTATGAACACAAAGTCACAGCCCCACGTGTCAATGCCAATCGAGGTAATCTCAATCCCCTCTTCGCCGACCACCTTCAGTCCACGGATGATCTCGTTGTACAGTGCATAGATGTCCCAGAAGAAGTGGCCTCCTGTCTGGATAATATGGTTGGGGAAGCGCGTCAGTTCGCGCTGTTCCAGTTTACCGCCGACGATGGAACCCAAGATGGTGCGCCCACTGGTTGCGCCCAGGTCAACAGCAAAAAAGTTGGTATTGTTCATCTTTTACTTCTTTATCTTATATATATAGAATGTACGCGCAGGAACTACCACCTCGTTGACAGGAGCAGTGAAAGTAGTCTTGCCCGTCATGGGCACAACCTTGATGGGATTGTCAAGCGTGTTCTCTGCCGTCAGGTCGTTGCTGTGGAAGATGGTGAAATGACCCTCGTGCGTGCCCTTCATGCCCTTCAGGTTCAGGGTAACAGGCTGGTCGGTGTCTCCGGTGTTAACCACCTTCACAATCACTTCATTCGTGTTCTTGTCATACACCGCACTGGCAAAGAGGCCGTCCTGGTCAGCATTGCCAGCCACGGGCTTGCCGTTCATGGTGAGCGAAATCATGTTGGTACCCTTGTTCAGCGAATAGAGCTGCTGAACGTAGTAAGAACAAGATTTGAAACTGCGCAGGTTGTCGTACCAGATGGCATCGGGCCTCCACTGCCAACCCTCCACGTGGGCAAACAGCGGAGCGTATGTGGCCATCTCCACCACGTCAGCATTGCGCTCCAGGTCGGTCATGAAGGCAGCCTCCATCAGTGCGGCATTGAAGTGGTTCCACTTCTTGCCCTTGCCGTGACAAGCATATTCGCCAGCAAACACCTTCGGTGCGCCCTTGCCACGCTTGTAGTTGTCGTAGCGGTTGCCGCTCTTCAGGAACCACTCTTCGTTGCGGTAGAAGTGCTCGTCGTAGAGGTCCACCTTCAGCTCGCTCATGCGGGGCTGAAGCATGTCGAACTTGTCGCCCTCCGAGTCGGGTCCCGTCGTGCCGATGTACTTGATTTCGGGGTGAACCTTGCGCACGGCATCGAGGAAAATCTTCAGACGCTTCGTGAACACAGGGTTGTCCTTGTAGTCCCACTGCTCGTTGCCAATGCCCACATACTTCAGATTGAACGGAGCGGGGTGTCCCATGTCGGCACGCAGCTTAGCCCACTGGTTCGTGGCGGGGTCGCCGTTGGCAAACTCAATGAGGTCAATCACATCGTCGATGTAGGGCTGCAACTGGTCGATGGGCACGTGCACCTCGTCCTCCTTCTTGCCGCGAGTGATGTCGTTCTGGAACTGACACGACAGACCCACGCTGAGCACGGGCAGCGGCTCGGCACCGATTTCCTCCGACAGCTGGAAGAACTCAAAGAAGCCCAGTCCGTAGCTCTGGTAATAGTCGGGGAAATAGCGGTGTGTAAACGTATAGTGCCAGCGGTTCTCGTTCAGCGGACGGTTCTCCACGGGACCCACCGAGTTCTTCCACTGGTAGCGCGTGGCCAGGTCTGTGCCCTCCACGATGCAGCCGCCGGGGAAGCGGAAGATGCCGGGCTTCAGCTGTTCCAGCGCCTCGGCCAGGTCTTTGCGCATACCGTTTTCGTGTCCCTTGTAGGTGTTGACGGGGAAGAGGCTGACGTGCTCCACGTCGGTTGTCACCTTGCTGTCAGCCCACACACGCAGGTGAGCCTTGGCAAACGTCTTCTTGGGCTTGATGATGGCCGTATATTTCTTCCACTCCTTGCCGCTCACCTCCACGCCGACGTTGCCCAGCTTCTGGTCATCGCTCATAGTGGCGTTGTCCACAAGGTCCACCCAGATTTTGGCTGTACCGCCATCGGGCACACGCGCCCAGACAGAGAAGCGGTATTCCTCGCCGCCCTTCACGCCCATGCCGAAGAAGCCCCGGTTCTCAATCATGGTGTACTTGTCTGTGTGTCCCGACGGAGCCAGGCGCACATAGTGGGGGTTCCGCTTGAAGGGGCCATCGTTCTTCAGGCTCACATTGCCCGAAATGTCCCAGCCAGCGTAGTGGTTGGGGAACTCAAACGAGCGGTTCATCACCAGCTCGCCGTAGAGACCGCCGTCCGCAGCATAGTTAATGTCTTCAAAAAAGATACCATACATGGTAGAAGGAATCGGCCCGCCCACCTTCGACGTGTTGATGTCGAAAGTGTGTGTCTGTGCCGTCATGCCCGCTGTCACAGCCAGTGCAGCCAGCATCGAGCTCATTTTTTTCATTTGTTCAGTTAAGGTGTTAAAGTGTTAATATTAGATTTCGTCTTATTTTTCAGCCGCAAAGATACGAATTTTTACGTTTGGACTATTTACAATCGCTCTTTTTTTTTCTTAAAAAGTATGAAAGCGAAATTGAGAACCTCCGACCGCCGTGTATGCTACATAGTTACACCGCATAGGCAATCCGTCGGGTTCGCGTAGGCAATGAAGTGGGAATGATTGCCTACACGAGCGCGACCCATTGCCTACGCGAATGTGAAGGAATGCCTATGCGATTCGACGAAAAAGGGCAACAAAAAGGCCATTTTGTGCAGGCGGATTGAAAAATACAGCCTGTTTTCAGCGATATATTTCGAGATTTGTTTTACCTTTGCATGATGAACCTTCGCAACCGACAAATACTAAGCATTGCCCTGCCCAGCATCGTGAGCAACATCACGGTGCCGCTGCTGGGCCTGATTGATGTGGCCATCACGGGACACATCGGCACGGCGGCCTACATCGGAGCCATCGCCGTGGGGGGCATGTTGTTCAACGTCATCTACTGGATGTTTGCCTTCCTGCGCATGGGCACCAGCGGCATGACGGCGCAGGCCAGAGGGCGACGCGACTTTGCCGGTATCACCAGGCTGCTGGCCCGGAGCTTGGGCATCGCGCTGGGCATTTCGCTAGTGTTGATGGCTTTGTCGCCCATCGTCAGGGAACTGGCCCTGCAGGTCATTGCCCCCTCTGCCGACGTTGGCCTGTTGGCACGCCGCTACTTCAACATCTGCATCTGGGGCGCACCCGCCTCGCTGGGACTGTTTGCCCTGAACGGCTGGTTCATCGGGATGCAGAACTCGCGCACCCCCATGCTGGTTGCCATCAGCCAGAACCTCGTCAACATCGTGGCCAGCCTCGCGCTGGTCTTCGGACTGGGCATGAAGATTGAGGGCATCGCCCTGGGCACAGTCGTTGCGCAGTGGAGCGGATTTCTCGCTGCACTGGCATTGCTACACAAGTATTACAGAAAACTATGGAAAAAAGGCTGGCCACCCGACATTTGGGAGCGGCCAGCCATTCTGCGCTTCTTCAATGTGAACAAGGACATCTTCCTGCGCACGCTCTGCCTCATCTTTGTTCACTTCTTCTTCATTGCCGCAGGAGCACGTCAGGGCGACACCGAACTGGCTGTGAACACGCTGCTGATGCAGTTCTTCACGCTCTATTCCTACTTCATGGACGGCTTCGCCTTTGCCGGAGAAGCCCTCGCGGGGAAAGCCATCGGCGCACAGAACAGGCAGGTCTATCACAGCGTTGTGAAGCATCTGTTTGGCTGGGGCGTGGCCATGGCCCTGCTCTTCACCCTGCTCTACTTCGTGGCTGGGCCTTGGTTCCTTCATCTGCTTACCGACGATGCTTCTGTCATCCAGACTGCTGCCGCCTACCAGCCCTGGACCCTGCTGTTCCCCCTCTGTGGCATGGCGGCCTTCATCTGGGACGGCATCTACATCGGAGCCACAGCCACACGCTACATGCTCCTCAGCATGGCCGTCGGCATGGGCGTGTTCTTCGCGCTCTACGTCCTGCTCATCTCCACCCTCGCCAACCACGGCCTGTGGATTGCCTTCCTCTGCTACCTCACCATGCGCGGCGTGGTGCAGACGCTAACCAGAAAACAAATTTATGGCAAGCAACAGAAGAAAGCCTAATCGTCGCTTGCATCAAAAATCTCTGGCGGAAAGCGCAACTCATCCTCCGGGTCGTCCTTGTATTCCTCATAATGGTCCTGATAATAGTCGGGGTCGTTCTGTTCCCCAGCCCCCGACCGTGCCGCTTCTGCCCATATCCGCCGCTCCATCTCTTTGGCCGCAGCTGAGTCCACAGCATAATGACCACGGGGCACAGCCGCCTTTTCTTTCGCACCAACCATCCGCTGCCGCCACTGCTCCCAACGCTCATTACGCACCCTCTCCCCCTGCCGCTGCCGCTCATTTCCCCACCACAACAGCAGGCTCATAAGACCAAAAACCACAAGCAGATAGACACAACCAAAGTTTGAGTTTTTTTGCATAAGACATATAGACTATTGTTTATTCAAGATTTTCCACTTTTGCTCCACTTCATGTTCACCTTCAAAATAGTCTATCTGCTCACCACTGCGGAAAGTTTCGCCACCCGGAATGAGGATAATTTTGTCTGAATCTGGATATTCACACACATCGAAACCTATGAAAGAACGCAAATCAAGGTATTCGCAAGGTTCCTCGGTGTGATTGTACAACTGATGTGCACCACTTTCACCTGCCTCAAAAAAGAGGATGTCGCCTTCTGCAACCGTCACAATCCCCTCCGGAGTGCGAAGAGAAGCAGAGCCTGACAAGATCAAGAAAAGTTCTTCTGCATACCGATGATAATGGTATGCGGCATTATACTCATGCGGAGGCAGTTTTCGCATATCGAAGTTCAAGTACTGAGGAGAAAGCCCTTTGTGTTGGCGTGACATATCGGTAAGCAGACGGAAGCCATCAATCCTGTTGGGGTGTGGCTGGTAGTCACGTTCACTCTTTCTAATAATTCTTGCCATTGTTAAAACAGTCTAAGATTGAAAGCACAAAAATAAGCTTTTACTTTCGCACTTCTTCCCGCCCACAACCTTTTTTAAACTATTCTAACCAATTATAACACCACGCGGGCTATTAAGCACAAAACATGTATTTAAACGCAACTGCTTACATTCCTCTAATATCTAATCTTTAACAAACTTTTTCTTCTGTTTTTGCATGGAAGTTAAAAAAAACATGTACTTTTGTAGCCTAAATAAAATAACACAAAAAATTTATGGAAGACAACACAAAAAAAACAGCCTCTAAATCCACAGAGGAGAAAAAAGAAAAGAGGGTGAACCCAACTTGGGAAGCAATGCTCAAATATCAGGGAGCTTTTACATACGTTGCCCCTGAATTCAGAATTTAACTATGCGCTATCTTCTCGACACTAATATTTTTATATACTGGGTAACAGACTACAAATTACTCAGCCGAGATGTCCGTGCCATTCTTGATGACTACGACAACACTTTTTGCATGAGTGCAGAGTCCGTCAAAGAGCTTATAGTAGGCTTTAACAACGGAAAGTTGGTTACCCGCTATTGGAAAACAGCCAAGGAGATGGTAAACGCGATAAGAGAGAAGTTCTACATCCGCATCCTCCCTATCGGAGAAGAACACATGGAAACTTATGCGCAGATGGAACTCAACCTGACGGAAGACCACAAAGATCCTTCCGACCATATCATTATTGCACATGCTATTACAAACCGAATACCATTGATTTCAAGCGACAAGAAGTTCAAGTTTTATGAAAAGCAGGGGCTTGAATTGGTATTCAACGAAAAATAATCAACCATTTTGAACAACAAAACATTCAAAGCAGCCCTGTTCGACCTGGACGGCGTGGTGCTGGACACAGAGGGGCAGTATTCACAGTTTTATGGTGAAATAGGCAGGGAGTTTCATCCCGAAGTGCAGGATTTTGCTCAACGCATCAAGGGAATGACGTTGAGCCAGATTTACGAGGCTTGGTTTGGTGGACAGACGGAGCTGCAAGCTGAGATTACACGCAGACTCTACAAGCATGAAGCCAACATGACGTATGAATATATTGGTGGCTTTGAAGATTTCATTCAGAGTCTGAGGGTGGCTGGCATCAAGACGGCTATCGTCACCAGCAGCAATGACGAAAAGATGGAAAACGTATTCCGCTCACGCCCAGAACTGAAGGAGTGGTTCGACCGCATTCTCACCTCGAAAGACTACACCGCCAGCAAACCCGACCCAGACTGCTACCAGACTGCGGTACGGCTGTTCGGCGCACAGCCCAAGGAGTGCGTGGTGTTTGAAGACAGCGTAAACGGCCTGAAGTCGGGGCGTGCGTCGGGCGCATTCGTGGTAGGGCTGACAACAACAAATCCGCAAGAGGTTGTCGCACCCCTTGCGGATTTAACAATCGGAGATTTTACCGAACTATCACTACCCCTTCTTTCTTCATGCCGTCCATCTTGATGGTCAGGGGCTGCTGGAACCGAACATGACGCACGTGTTCGGTTTCTTCGACGGCGGGCATGGCATTGAGCAAGGCTTGGTCGTAGAGGCCATCGCCCTGGAAGTCGTTGACCGTGAAGTAACCCACACCAAAGCTGGTAAGGTTTTGGAAGAAGTGGGTGCCTTGACTGGGGTCAACATGGAAGTTCTGAAGACCAGCCTCAACAATCACTTTTGCAGCAGAGATATGCGGCCACTTGACGGGTATGCCCAGCCAGGGGTCGCTACTGCCCCAGCGTCCTGGCCCCACGAGCACGTAGTGGTCGCCACGCTGGAGGAAGCCACGATTGATGTGCTCTACCTCGTCGGCAATCAGCTGGGTATTAGCTGCCGTGAAGTTGTCGGTCTTGATATAAACAATGTCCGACACATCGGTAATGATGCCGTGCCCAATGGCATTGTGACTGCGAATGAGGCAGTCGGCATCGGGAATCTGACGGATGTCTTCGTCCAGCTGCATGGTGTTGTCAACCATCGGGCGAATCTGCAAGAGGTAGAGTTCGCCACGTTTTTCCTTGTGCAAATCCACCGCCAATTCTATCTCGACAGGCCGCCCCATTTCCTCCTGCCCATAGCGCAGGACTTTCTGCAAGAGTTCGGGCAGGGGAATGACACCGTGTTGCAGCACACCTGCAAAGCTGATGATTTTTCGGTTCTTACCTTCATAGAAACCATCGTAAATACACTGGTCGTAGGGGTCGAAGGTCGAGACAATCCACTGCAAGGAACCGTCGTTCTCGGCATCACGCACCGTGACCGTCTTCAGGTTGAACGCATCGTCAACCTGGAACTGAAGATTGTCGCTCTGCTTCGAGTCGTCAAGCGACGGAATCTCCAGCGCATAGAACTTTGTCTGGGTTTCGCGCAAGGCTATCTCCATTTCGCTGGTCTGCAAAATCTTGTCGGGATGTGAAGGACACATACGCAACGACAGTCCGCCATCGACAATGTACTTGCCCAAACCAAGAGCCAGCTGCACAGTGCCTTCTTCTGCCTTTTCGTCACCGATAGGATAATAATTGATGCTGCGGGCCACACCGCTGATGGCTGGATAGAAGCCGCTGGGATAGTCTTGACCTACGACTTCTTGCAGGATGATGGCCATCTTCTCCTGGTCAATGACGTTGGACGTTGCCACCATGTAGTCCTTCGAAGCACGATAGAAGACCGAGGCATAGACGCTCTTGATGGCATTGGAAAGCATTTCGAGCCGCACATATTTGTCTTCCACAAAGGGAATCATGTAAGTAGAATAGATTCCAGCAAACGGCTGGTAATGACTGTCTTCAAGCAAGGAAGAAGAACGGATGGCGAGGGGAGCGTGAACCACCTCGAAGAAAGACATGAGGTCATCGGCCAGGTTCTCTGGCAGACGGGCATGGAGGAAATATTGCAGAATTTCCTCGTCGGGAAGGTCGCTCAGAGCCACTTCGTAGAGGGCATTGGTCTCCATGAACTGGTCGAAGATGTCGGTGCAGAGCACTACGGTCTTGGGGATGAGCACGTGGGCGTTGGGGTACTCGTTCAGGTCTGTCCGCCGCTTGATGATGTTGTCAAGGAAGGCCAAACCACGTCCCTTGCCGCCCAGCGAACCTTCGCCAATGCGGGCAAACTGGCTGTAGGCATCGTAGCGGTCACGGTGGAAAATAGCCACCACGCCTTGGTTCTTCATGCGGCGATAAGTCACGATGGCATCGAAGATGTATTTGCGATGTTTATCCACATCGCTCAATTTGTCCCACGTAATCTTTTTCAGAAACTCAGAAATGGGGAAGAGTGCACGCGAAGAGAGCCAGCGGCTCACGTTGTTGCGCATCAGATGATACTGGAGAGACTCTGCCGGAATCTTGAAGATGTTCTCGTGCAGCTCCTTCAAGTTGTGCACACGCACCACCTCGCGCATGGAGTTGGGGTCGCGAAAGACGAAGTCGCCAAAGCCAAAGTGCTTGGTCAGCACCATCTTCAAGTCATGGTCTATCTTCTTTGAGTTCTTGTCAATAAAGGCTGCACGGCATTTGTCGGCATATTCCTTGCGGTGGGTTTCGCTGGAGTTGAGCACAAGCGGCACGTATTGGTCCACATCGCGGATGGCTTGCAGCAACTTGTAGCCGGCAAGCTCATCCTTCTCGGCATCGCCCTCATTGATGGGGTAACGGCAGTCGCTGATGACACCGAGCACATTGTCGCTGTATTTGCTGTAAAGCTCCCACGCCTCATGGTAGGTTCGGGCCAATGCAATCTTGGGACGGCCACGCATACGGAGCATTTCGAGTTGCGAATTGAGTGCCTCCGTCGCAAATTCCAGACTTTGCTGCAACACAAACTTATACAGATAAGGCAACACCGAGGAATAAAACCGGATGCTGTCTTCCACCAACAAAATCATCTGCACGCCAGCGGCAAGGTCGTGGTCCAGATTCATCTTGTCCTCAATCAACTTGATGATGGAAAGCAGCAGGTCTGTATTGCCCAACCAGCAGAACACGTACTCAAAGGCACTCAGGTCCTCGTTCTCCATCCTTTTCGTAATGCCATGACTAAAGGGAGTCAGCACCACGATGGGGATGGAAGGCAGCTGCGACTTCACATCGCGTGCAATGGCAAAGATGTCGTTATTGTCCGTGCCAGGCATACAAATGATGAGGTTGAACGAATACTCCTCTATCAGCTTCGCCACCTCGTCCTGCCGAGAAGCGCGGAAAAATCGCGGCGGATAGCGCAAGCCCAGCTTTGCATACTCATCAAAAATCTTTTCATCCACACGCCCGTCGTCTTCCAGCATGAAGGCATCGTAGGGATTAGCAATAATCAGCACGTTGAAGATGCGCCGCTGCATCAAGTCAACAAAACTGGTATCTCGCAATTGTAGGTTAGTTGTCATGTTTTATATATTGATTACAGAGTATTCTATAGTTATTTCACCCTCATCAAAGCCAGCCCCACCACAGCCCAGAAGAGTTCGCGCACCCGGCAAATGATGGAGATAAACAGCCCCACGCCACTGGTCATGCCCAGCTGAGAAACCGACAGGGCAAAGCCACCCTCGCGTCCGCCCAGCTGGAGGGGCAAGAAGCCCAAGATGTTGGCAAAGAGGGACGTAAAGCTGAGGATGAGAAAAGAATAAAGAAACAGCAGACCATACGCTGCAGCACCTCCAGTCCACACCTGCCCCACCTGCTCGTCTATGCCAAAAAGCATCAGCATAAACATGATTTCAAAGCTCTGGCTGATGCGCCCAACGTACTCTATCAACAGGCTCTTATAAAAAGTACGGCGTTCCTGACTGTGGAGTTCAGCGATTTGGCGGTCAATCTTCACAAGGTCTTCATGGTGCTCACGCTCAAAACGCTCGCTCCAGCCTCCCAGCCCGGGAATCTTCCCCACGAAGCGCACCAGCCTTTGCACCATGCCATTCTTATATCCTTTTATAAATAAGTATATGCCGCCACCACAGAACAAGGCCGACAAAGCCAGCACAATGCCCATGCCGACATTCAGCGACAGCAGCCCCACGGCGGCAAACAGCAGATAGAGCACAATGCTCGTTGTCCAGAAACAGAAATGTGCAAACACGTGCATCATGGCAAACAGCACCACCGACGACGTGGCTCGCTGCACACCGATGTGTCGCGTCATCTCCATAATCTTATACGGCTCTCCGCCCAGCAGCCCAATGGGGGTCGTATAGTTCAGTGCAAAGCCCGACACCGTGAGTTTCAGCAAATAGCCATAACTCACGGGGCACTCCCCACTGCCACGGATAATCACCCGCCAAGCCCAGGCATTCAGCATATACAGCACACCCCACAACAGCAAGATGGCCACCAGCCAGTACCCAGCCTGACGGCAGTAGCCCCACAGCTCCACAAAACTCACGTCAAACGTCAGCAGCATCACGACCACAGCCACAATGCCGATGAAGAAAAAGATATTCTTAATGCGCGTTTGACTCATTTAACCACAAAAGATTACAATACATACACTGTTTCATCCCCACAGATGTTCCTTATCTTCATCCGCAAGGGTTTTTGGTCGCTTCGAATGGTTGTATCCCAGAATTTCTGGGTCTTCTTACCATTGATGATGACATAGCCCAAGCGGTCAATCTTCACTTCCATATCACTGTGCCAAGTGGATTGTTTGTCTGCATTTTGGCAGTCAAGACCTACCCACTCTATTGTTTCCAATCCCTCATCACTGATGCAGATGGGATTGAAAGTCTTGTCCTTGCCTCTGGCTCGCTGATGCGTGGCTTGTTGTTGTGCTTTGAGGTTCACCTCGCTAATCTTTTTCAGCACCCGGTCGCTGTGGAAACTTTCAATCGTAACCTGCCAACCACTCCACAAAGCATCGTGTGTCTCGTTCAGCACCCACTCCGCTTCATCCTCCACCACGACGTCGTCCAGCACCTGCTTCAGGTCTCTCAGTTCAACATCAATAAGGGTCTGTCTATTTTCCTGTTTGATGAATTGTTCCATTTCTTGCCGATCTATGATGTCAATGTAATAGACAATCACACGCTGTGTTTCATCGGGCAAGTCGGACAGTTGATGTATAATGTTTATCATCTGGGGCTTATCCATCAGTCGGGTGCTGCTGTCCAACAGATTAGGCAGATAGACCGGCATCATTCCCCGTCTGGAATGAATAATGCTGCCTGCCCAGAAATCACTCAGACCTTCAATCTTGCATAAGCCCTTAATCAAGCCCTTCAACTTATCCATCGTTTGGGCAGGATTCCGATAGAGTGACACACCATCCTTCACTTCCAACATTTCAAATTCTGCGCCATCTGCCAACAAGCGGTCTCTGGCTGTCTGTATGCTGTTGATGCCAATGTCGCAATGGATAAACCTGCGACCTGTTTTGTTGGCAAC
Source organism: Bacteroidaceae bacterium (assembly GCA_017453465.1). GTDB lineage: Bacteria > Bacteroidota > Bacteroidia > Bacteroidales > Bacteroidaceae > Minthosoma. The sequence goes on from JAFTEV010000045.1 coordinate 30,683, forward strand.
AGCAGCCGTCACACCGCTGCCACCAAAGAAGTCTGCCACCAACATTCCCTCATTGCTACTGGCTTTGATAATGCGCTCAAGAAGGGCTTCGGGTTTCTGTGTGGCATAGTCAACACGCTCGTCAGCTTGTGAATTGACAGCAAAAATGTCTGTCCATAAATCCTGTGCAGGAACCCCTTCCATTTCATCCAAATATTGCTTATATCTAGGAGTTCCATTTGCTGTATAATAAAGACGGCCTTCTTTTTCCAGACGTTCCATTGTGGATATGGGACAACGCCAATATCCACTTTTCCCCTTCCATTCATACGTATAGCCAGAACCTTTCAAACCCTTTGCTGAAAGATCCCGATCTAAATATTTTCGTCCATCTTCATCTTTTTTATTATAGTACCGTCCGATATAGTCCTGTGAATAAGGAACTAACGGAGTGTTAAATAACAGCTCTGTACTTTTTGTATAATAAAATATACAATCATGCAAATTGGCAAATCCTGTACTATCGTTATGTGCAGTTGAACGTTTCCAAATTATCTCATTCCTAAAATTATCCTCTCCAAATATTTCATCCAAAAGAATCTTCACATAGTGCCCAATATGATAATCCAAATGCACATAAATACTGGCCTCCTCACTCATCACACTTTTTATCGCCATCAAGTTCTCATACATCCAGTTCAGGTATTTCTCCTTGTCCCACACGTCGCCATACATCTTTTCTTCAAAAGTCTTCAGTTCTTCCACATTCAGCTCACCCTCTGCCTGGGCAATCGCCTCGGCCACCTTGGGATTGCGACGAACATAGACTTTCTTAGCATAGTCAGCACCACTGGCAAACGGCGGGTCAATATATACAAGGTCAACCTGCACGCCTTTGTCTTTCAGATAGGCGCAAGCAGAAAGACACTCCCCCCTAATAATCATGTTGTGGCCAAGGTTCTCACCATGCCACTCTGTTTGTTTCATCTCATAAAGCGGCATTCCACGCTGGACGTGACTCACCACTTGACCGTTGTCACGATAGCGTAACATTCGCTTCGTGCGAACAAAATTGTCTAAAACAGCCTGCCCCTCCAGTGTGTCAGGATAATAGGGAACATATTTGATTGCCATAGTTTCTTTTTTTTACACGTTGAAAAACTTTTTAATTGCCGACAGTGCTTTCCTCCGACGCTCATCGGGAGCCAGCGTGTCTTCCAGATAGAGGAAGTCGAAACGCTCATAGCCAAACTTCTCGTTGTTCTTTTCGACAAATTCCGTTTCCATAAAATGCTTGCGCTCGGCAAACTTGGCAGCATAGCCTTCGCCCTTTGTCTCGACAATAATCACTTTGTCAATGTTCTGTTGTCCGTCCCGGCTCAGTACCAAATAGTCAGGATAATACTTTCCGATGTATTCCCAATGCCGCCCTCTTTGACTGTAGCAATTGACCGAGAACTCTGTCAGTGTGTCATCACCATTGAAATACACTTCCAGCTGCTGGTCTTTGATTGCCCTGATAAGAGGGACTATTTCTTGCGAGAAGAAGTCTCTCTCCAGACCGCTGTCGAAATGATAAGGCAAATAGTGGTAGGTCTGTGTGCGTTCCGGGTGCGGATCCTTCTGCGGGTGGATGGCCGACACGTCTTGTCCCATTGCTTTCAGTTGCTCCAACAACCTGAGCACTTCGGGCCTTTGCTCTTGCAACGGGGGATTTTCGTCCCATTGCAGAATTTCCTTCACTTCTGGCCGCGACGGATAGAATCGACCATCATCTTCTACAGGGGAAACAAGTTTTTCTATCTGAAGTAAGTTTGCCTTGCAGGGCAGCACTTCCTCTCTTACCTCATAGTCACGCACATCAGCAAATGCCCGACGAATGAGGGAGCGAACCTGCGGATGGTCATATTGCTTATTCTCCAACAAAAGCCCATCCTTTTCAATGGTTATCTTGCCAAATATATCCACAAGTTCCTTCTCGCAAGTTTTCAGTTCTTCGACAGAGAGCGTTCCGAAACTCTCCTTCGCTATCTGGTGCAGCCACCAGCGGAAAGACACAGGCGTTTCCTCCTGGTTCTCCTGTTCGTAGATTTCCACAATGCGACCTTCCAGGTCTTGCTGATGAATTAAGTCTATGTCGGCACGTGCCAGCACACCTTCTTCCTGCAAGCGTTGAGCCGGCTTGCACGATTCCTCAACGATAAGCGTTTCGTAACTCACCCTCAACTGGTAGAAGTCGATTGGGGGCAGCTGCTGGCGTTCCATGCGTGAAAAGCGTTCCACACGCTGATGTCCGCCACGCGGCGTACCGAACTCCTTCAGCGTGATGTCCTGCTGCTTCTTCAGCTGCTTGTTCAGCGTGTCTGCATTGTACTTGTTCAGCCAGATCAGGGCTGTCTCCCGACTGTCACGCACCACCTGACGCAGACAGCGGCAACTGGTCTGCAGCACCATGTTGGTGGGACACACACCTTTCTGTGGCAGCACCACACCCGTAAGGCTCTTGCAGTCCCATCCCTCTTTCCCAATCTGCACCAACAACACAATCTTTACAACCGAAAACGGCGTGTCGAGCAGGGCAAAAGTTTGGTCTGCGCCTTCCGGCTTGGGGTATTCTTTGTTGCCGCCATGATATTTCAGTATCACCTCCGTAGGGTTCAGCCCATAGGAGGACACCGTTTCAGCCACCAGTGGGTAGATGCTCCCTTCCAGCGTGGCAATCTGCCCACAATAGACAGCCAGCTTGGCACATGTGCCGTTTTCATATCTGGTATCTTTATATGCATCCAGAAAGTCCCTCACACCATTCAAGACAATGGTTTCCGTGTCGTTGTCAGCCAACCTCACACAGGGTTCCTTCAGGAAATTGCCAATGCCGTCGATGAGGGGATAATAATATACGACATTGGAAAGGTCGGTATTTCTGATGGTGAACTCACCGGCCAGCGTGACATTCTCTGCACTGTCCAGATAAGGGGTGCCCGAAAAGCCCAGTACAGAATTGAACGTATTCTGCCTTGTCCAACCATTCACCACACGCCTCAGTTTGATGTCGCCGTCGGCAGCATGATGTACTTCATCGATATATACAGCCAAATGGGGAATCTTTCCAATGATGTCACGCAGCTCGTTGGCACGGTGAACTTTGTACCATTCCTGCTGCGACACAAACAGGGGCATAAGGCTCTCTTCGTAATGGTCAAGAATCACTTTCTCTGCATTCGTGATGGCCACCAGCCCCATTAAGTCTTCCAAGGGCTGATGGTTATTTATTTTCTGGGCATTGGGATTTTTGACCAAATTACTCTTGTTGGCCGTCTTCTGCTCGTCCAGCGTTTCAAACTTGACGAGCTGGCGCAGTTGGGCTGCCCTGGGTTCCGGGATAATCCACGAGGGGTCGAACTCCCGAATGTGCCTCAGGCTGGGCACGATGGAAGACTTCAGTCCCGAAGGAGCCATCACCATGAAGTTGTGGGCAAAAGAGGGATTGTCGGGTTCGTTCTGTGCAAAATAGAGGTCAAGATAGATAAATGCAGCCATCAGGTAGGTCTTGCCCGCCCCCATTGGCAAACTAAACAGGTAGTCGGTGTAATCTACATCGTAGAAAATTTTTTTGAACGTGGCCTCATAGTCTATCTTGTCTGCATTTCGCTTGATGAACTTCTCCAATTCTGGTGCCAACTGACGCCCGTTCTTGTCTTTGAGCCTGGAATACTGAAACAGAGCCACAGCCGCTTTGTTCACAGCAAAGATTTGCCGCGCAGTCTCTGTCAGTTCCACACTCCCAATGTCGGTATCATTGAAGGTGCCAGCAACAAAGAGTGCCCACAGTGGCTGGTTCTGGCAAGCTATCTTCAAGTATAGATAGGTCTTGATAGCTTCAAGCTGCGCATCGCGCATCATTCCGCGCTGTCTGATGTAGGCAAGCAAATCGAGTACCGTGCACCGGTCGGATGCCAGCCATTCGTCCCGTTTTTTTTCAATGAGTTTATAAAACATTGTCCAAATCTCTTTTTTAACATTGGTCACTCTGCCGCGTCAGCGTCAGCGTGTCTGTCGTGAAGTCTGTCACCGCCAGTCGGTGGGTGACGAAGATAATCGTTACATCGGCAAAGTGCGTCTTCAGGTTCTTGAGCAGGGCCTGTTCGGTCTGCATGTCGAGGGCAGAGGTGGCTTCGTCGAGCAGGAGCACCTTGTAGGGACGCAACAGCGCACGGGCAATGGCAATGCGCTGTGCCTGCCCCTCGCTGAGTCCGCCGCCCTGCTCGCTGCACACGGTTTCCAGACCCTGCGGCAACTGCATCACAAAGTCGGCCATGGCCAGATGCAGAGCCACCTGCATTTGCTCGTCGGTGGCATCGGGATTGCCCAAGAGCAGGTTCTCGCGGATGGTGCCCGAAAAGAGCGTGTTGCCCTGCGGAATATAGGAGAAGTTGTTGCGCATCGACGGCGAAATCCGATGCACCTCCGGCTTCGGCGTAATCAGGTTGTAAGGCTGCGAAGCCCGCTGCTCCGTCGGTTCGCTGTATATCAGGGCCTCGCCCTCCGTCGGCTCCACCAGGGCCAGCATCATGCGGATGAGCGTGGTCTTGCCGGCACCCGTCTCGCCCAAGATGGCTGTAAACGAACCTGGGCGGAAGTCGTGGCTGAAGTGCCTGAGCACGGTGCGCCCACTGCGACCTGCCTCCGGGCGATAGCTGAAAGTGACATTCTCGAACTGCAAGCCCACCGCGCCCCTCATGCGCACAGGTTCGCCCGCCGGCTCCAGGGGCAGAGCCTCCAGCTCCATCAGACGCTCGGCACTGGTCATCGAGTTGACAAACATGGGCAGCAGCCGTGCCATGTCGAGCATGGGCCGCTGTATGCGGTTAATCAGTTGAGTAAAAGCAATGAGCACACCCACCGTGATGAGTCCGCTCTGCAGCTGGAACAGTCCCCACACCAGGGCCAACAGGTAGGCACCGGCAAAGCCAATGTTCACCAGCGACTTCGACAGGATGCTGAACTTCGCACGGGTCTTAATCTGCTTCCGCAGCACGCCCTGCCTACGCTCCAGCCTGCTGACCATCGTGCCCGTTTGCTCCAGCGTCTTGATGACCATCTTGTGCTGCACGCTCTCCTGGATAATGGCCTGAATAGCCGAATTGCTGTCCTTGATGTGCCGCACAATGCGCCGCATCTGCCGGAAATAGACACGCGAAAGCACCACAAACAAGGGCGAAATGGCCACCAGGATGATGGCCAACGTCCTGTCCATCACATACAGATAGACAAACGAAGCCACAAACTGCACCACCACAATCAGTGTGGAAGGCACCACCTCGGTCATCAGCCCCACAATGTCATTCACATCAGAAAAGAGACGGTTCAGCACATCGCCGCTGTGATACTTCTCCACCCCGCTCCACTGCCCTTTCAGCAAGCGGCGAAAGAACGACTGCTGCATCAGGTTCTGCGCCTTCACGCCCAGCACTGCAGCAATCCAGGTCGAAGCAATGTGCAGCAGCATCTCCGTCAGGAACACCACCGCCAGCAGCACCGCCGTCCAGCCAATGCTCCCCTCGCGGCTCCCCGTCGCAATATCGGTCAGCTTGCGAATGGTATCGACCCCCAGCAAGCCCATGCAAACCATGGCCAGGCCAATCACCGCATTCAGCACCGCCTGCACGCGGCACCCCTTGTGATGGCTCCACAGCCACAGCACTATCGTCCTCATTGAATATCTTGTCTTGAGAAATGAGGAATGAGGAACAGGGTATGAGGAATTGATACTCAAATTGTGAATTGTGAATTATGAATTACAAATTGTCCAATCTCCCTATCCTCTCCTATCTGCCCCCCACATCATCTTCTTCCGCAGGGTCGAGAAGAAACTCTGGCCGGGCTTCACCACCACATTCACCACGTAGGGAGCCTTGCGGATGCGCAGCCGGATGTTGTCGGGATAGCTCTGACTGCGACCGTCCAGCGAAACGAGGAAGTTACCACTGCGGCTCTCCACGCGCAACGTAATCTCCGCATTGTCCTGCAGCACAATGGGGCGCATATTCAGAGAGTGAGGAGCCACGGGCGTAAGGCAAATCGTGTCGGTCTGCGGCACCATGATGGGGCCACCCACACTCAGCGAATAAGCCGTGCTGCCCGTAGGCGTACTGACAATCAAGCCGTCTGCCTGATAAGTTGTCAGGTGCTCGCCATTGATGTCGGTGTGAATCGTAATCATCGAAGAAATGTCGTGCTTCAAGATGGCAATCTCGTTCAGGGCAAACGGATAGTCCTGCAACTCCGCCTCGTCGCACGACAAGCCAATGACACTGTGAGCCACCACGCTGTAGCGACCCGCATAGATGTCGGCCATCGTCTCCTCAATCTTGTTGGGCGAAAAACTGGCCAGGAAGCCCAGCCGCCCCGTGTTGAAGCCAACGATGGGAATCTGCTTGTCGCGGATGCGGCTCGCCACATCCAGAAACGTGCCGTCGCCCCCCATGCACACCGCATAGTCAGCCGTAAAGTCATCGTCAGCAATCAGTTCACACACAGGCACATCTATCTGCAAGCCATCGCGCAGAAAGGCATAGAACTGCTCCGTCATCAGCAGCTCTGCCTCGTGCGCCTGAGCCACAGCCAAAAACTTCTGTACCGCAGCAGCCTTCCGCTCCTGATACACATTCCCAAACAGGGCAAACCTCAGTTTCTTGTCCATATCGCAATCCGTTTTGGCTGCAAAGATACAACTTTTTTTCTTTACAACAGGCCAACCACATTATTTATTATATACATAAAGTTTTCATGCCGTTCCTGCTCTTCGGCGACCTTTCTTGGGGTCGCCGTTTTCACAGGGACGGCATGAAAACTTTTTAAGTCATTCTTTTTTCTCTTTTTTGAGGCTGAACTTAGAGAGCAAGGCGGAGGCCGAGGAAGTAGTACGCGTTCGTGGGCGCGCTGTAGTACCGATTCGTCACACGACAGAGCCTGGCTGAGTAGTCCCAGCTACCACCACGAAGCACGCGGTTAGAGCCCGTAGTAGGACCAGTAGGATTGGACTGGGCAGAAGAATCATAGTTACCCTTCCAATCTTGGCACCATTCCCACACATTACCGCTCATGTCATACAGACCAAGCTCGTTGGCTTGCTTCGAGCCTACCTCATGGGTCTTCCTGCCGCTGTTCTCCGTGTACCACGCCACATCGCCGAGGGTGTTGCTGCCTGAGTACTTGTAGCCCTGGCTCTTCGTGCCGCCGCGTGCCGCAAACTCCCATTCGGCCTCAGTAGGCAGGCGGAAGGTCTTGCCCGTCAGTTGGTTCAGCTTCGTGATGAAGGTCTGGCAGTCGTTCCAGCTTACCTTTTCCACTGGCAAGTTGTCACCCAGCCAGTTGGAAGGATTGCTGCCCATGACGGCCACCCAGAGGGCCTGCGTCACCTCGGTCTCGCCTATCTGATAGTCGCTCAGGGTCACGTTGTGAACGGGGGCTTCATCATCGTCAGCATCGGCATCGTAGTTGGTGCCGGAGGCATCTGTATTCTGTGCACCCATCAAGAACGTGCCGCCATAGACGTACACCATATTGAACGACACGCCGTTCACCGTGTAGGTGGTGGTGTAGCCCACCGTCACCTCGCAGGTGGCTGTTGCAGAGCCTACCGACGCTGTGATGGTGGCAGTGCCTTCGCCCACAGCTGTAACAAAACCACTGATTACGGTGGCTACGCTCTCATCGCTCGAAGTCCATGTCACAGTCCCGGCATCTGCGGGAACAACGGTGGCCGTCAAGCGCACATATTCATCGGGCTTCAGGCTGAGTGAAGTCTCAGAGAGGGTGATGCTGGCAGGCTGAGCAGCAGTATAGACTGTGATGCTGGCCCCCAGACTGGTGACCAAATAATCTGAAGTGACATCTTCAATCTTGAGCAGGGAGACGGGTCTGCCTGTCGAATCATAGAAAAGGACTGTGCCCAGCTGCGGACGGAACTTGTAGGTGCAGCCAGCAAGATAGTCGGTGGTTCCGTCGGCATTGAATGTGATGCTTTCGGTTGCCGATTTGTACCATGTGCCCACAACGAGGCTGTTGTCCACCGAGAAGGGGTCGGCCTTGGTTTCAATCAGTTCGGTCTCGCCCGTGAGGTAGCCGTCAATGACCATGGTCACGTCGCCCACATCGAGCGCATTGTTGTGGTTCAGGTCGCCGTTAATCACTTGTGCGCTGGCCATGGCGGGCAGCAGCACGGCTGCAA
>JAFTEV010000046.1 GCA_017453465.1 Bacteroidaceae bacterium
AATTCATGCCGCAAAGGTAAGCATAATTATTTTTACCGCTGTGTTCTACAATGGGGTTTTGAACTCTTTTCGTTGCTAACTGACTGTAAATCAAATGTAACTTTTTTTGAAAAAATATCAAAGCGTTAAAGTTGGGTTAATATATTACAGGCACGAAAGCCCCTTGCTTTCGTGCCTGTTTTGTTTGTCTTTATTTGTCAAATAATCTTCTTTTTATTTTAGGGCAATCGTCCTATCTTCGGGAGGCGCACTGCGCCCCCTTTTCTGGGAGGGCCGCCGTGCACCTCCCGAATACAGGACGAATTTTTGGTTTTTGTTCTATTTTTGCATGTATCTCTTCTATGCGAAGGGATGCACTAATTTCTTGAGGCTACGGGCAGACGGCACGCACAGAGAGGCCGACGGGACGGAGGAAGTAGTAGCCGTCCACTAACACAAGGCTCGAAGTGAAGCATAGGTAGAAGGCGCATTTCTCGCTGTTTGGGGTGAGCGAACTCGACCAATAGTTGCCGTCGAGGCCCGCACTGTAGAGGTCGTGGCCTGCGGCAGGCAGAAAGACAGAAGCACCGTTGGGTCCGGTGAACCGTCTGCCAGATACGCCACTCTCTTCAGCCCATTCTGAAGAACAATTATTAAGCAATTCGTTCTGATGGTCTATAGTTGGCATACGCCAGCTACCACCCCATTTTACATAGGCAACATCGTCCGAAAGGTCAAGCTGAGTTTTATTATCAACACGTGTACTGTATTTAGTCAATTCACCATAACCACTGCCATATTTATAAGTATCCCAACCATAAACCGACTTTTCTTCCGTCTCTCCCCATGCATAATAACCACCATAGCCTTCAGGACTGCTTGCGCCGATGTTGCAGCAAGCCCACTTCGTTCCAGAAGGAAGACCGAGGTCAATGGCGTGGGGGTGGTTGGAGTCGGGGCAGTTGCTTACACCTTGCTGAAGATACCTATCTATCAGTGCAGATATGTCTTCCACGGTAATGCGTCCCTTGTTGTCGGGAGACAGGTAGTCATCAATCATGGTTGTGATGTCACCAACGGTGATGGGCACAGCAGATTCACTCTGAGCCACTGCGGACTGGCACAAACTGAATGCCAGCATTCCACTCATCAAGAGTTTTCTTGTTTTCATAGGAGGCAAATTTTTTTTCTTTTCTTTTCGTGTGCAAAGATACTAAACATTGTTTTAGCAATCAAGCCTTTTGAAATGTTCTTGATGCTATGTGCCACTAAAAACTACGTAATTCAAGAAATATAAGTGCCACATCGTGAAACATAGCAAGAGTTTTTTGCCAAAACTTTTGCAGCATCCATTCCTTTTCTTTATCTTTGCGGCATTATGATACCTCGCATCAAAACATTGGAAGCCTTGCAGGACTACCTGCTTGCCGTTGAATTTGACGATGGGCACAAAGTCATCTACGATGTAAAAGAAGACATTGCAACTTTGCCCACATTTCAGGATTTAGTTCGTGTGCATGGTCTGTTTCGTCAAGTGCAACTCGACAGCAGTCGCACCTGCGTCTATTGGAACGACCAGATAGACCTGCCCAGCGACTGCATCTATGAATACGACCAAGTGGCATAAACAAAGAAACACTCAAACACGGTGCACCTTTGCTCATTGGGCAAAGGTGCACCGTGTTTTCTGTCAGCTGCAAGCCCCACCCTACTCCCCAACAATCGTTGCGACCAACTGGCGGGGACCGCCGTGGGAACGGTATTCGCAGAGGTAGATGCCTTGCCAGGTGCCGAGGGCGAGACGGCCACGGGTGATGGGGATGGTCAGCGAGACACCGCTGAGTGTGGACTTGGCATGGGCGGGCATATCGTCGCTGCCCTCCAGGATGTGCTCGTAGGCGGGAAGGTTTTCGGGTGCCAGACGATTGAAGATGGTTTCCATGTCGGTGCGGACATCAGGGTCACAGTTCTCGTTGATGGTCAGTCCGCAGCTGGTGTGCTTGCAGAAGAGGTTCAGCAGCCCAGTCTGGGGGAGCGGGGGCAGTTGCCGCATGATGTCGCCCGTGATGAGATGGAAGCCCCGCGAAAGGGGACGAAGGGTAATTTCCTGTTGTTGAATCATAAAAAGAATGGTTTTTGGTGCAAAAATAGTGAAAGTTTCTTTACGGAACAAACGCCTGTTTGAAAAAAACAATGTATATTTGCGGCATGAATCCTGCAAAGAAAGGAAAAAAGCCATGAAGTGCGCCGTGAAATGGACTGCGGGCACAGCGTTGCTGCTCTGCGGCGGAGCAGTTTATGTGCTGTTTCGCCCCGACACCCTGCTGCTGTTTCGGGCGATTGACTGGTTCAGTCTGACGGCGCAGACCAACCACTGGCGCGAGGCCACCAGCGAATCCGCACTGCCCGAATGGTTCATCTACAGCCTGCCCGCCGGACTCTGGGTCACGGCCTACATCCTGATAGTGGATGCCATACACCACAGCAGCAGCCGGCGCGTAAAACTCTGCACGGCCAGCTTCATCCCACTGCTGGGCCTCCTGTCCGAAATCTTGCAGGGCTGCGGCTGGCTCCCAGGCACATTCGACTGGCTTGACCTCGCCGCCTACCTCATTCCCCTTGCCATTTATTCACACATTATTTATAATAAGAGAACATGGAATTTACAAGCAAACAAGTGACGACCATTGCCGTCAGTGCAGCATTCGTCGTTGCGGGCCTTATGACCATGGCTGTCGCACCAGAAGACAACGAGTCAACAGAACAGAGTAACGACAACGACACCGAAGTGGTGGACAGCCTGGAGGCAGACGGCGACGCAGATGAAAAGGCCGACAGCGCGATTGTCATCAATGAGCCGCTGGAGACCGACCCCTACAAGGAGCTGGACGAACTGATTGGTCTGGAGAAAGTGAAAGAAGAGGTGCGCACACTGGCCAACTTCGTGAAGGTGCAGAAGATGCGCGAGCAGAAAGGCATGAAAGTGCCCAAGATATCCTACCACCTCGTCTTCACCGGCAGCCCAGGCACAGGCAAGACCACCGTGGCACGCATCGTGGCACGCATCTACAAGGACCTGGGCATCCTGAAACGAGGTCACACCGTAGAGACAGACCGCTCCGGACTGGTGGCAGAGTATGTGGGCCAGACCGCCGTCAAGACTAACGCCATCATCGACTCAGCCCTCAACGGCGTGCTCTTCATCGACGAAGCCTACGCACTGGTGCCGGAAGACTCTCGCAGCGACTTCGGACAGGAGGCCATCTCCACCCTGCTCAAGCGCATGGAGGACGACCGCGACAGGCTGGTAGTAATCATTGCCGGCTACACCAACGAAATGCAGCGGTTCATAGACTCCAATCCCGGCCTCCAGTCCCGATTCAACCGCTACATTGACTTCCCCGACTACACGCCGGAAGAACTCTACCAGATTTTCCAGATGTACCTGAAGAAGAACGAATACACCATGACCAAAGAGGCAGGCACCTACTTGATGGCAGCCCTGAAGGACGTGGTGGCCCACAAAGACCGCAACTTCGGCAACGCCCGCTACGTGCGCAACGTCTTCGAGAAAGCCATCCAGCAGCAGGCCAATCGCATTGCCAAGAAGCAGGGCCTCTCTGCCCAGCAGCTGGGAGAGCTGGAACTCAGCGACATTAAACAAGCCTTGCAGAAGAAGAAGTAACACACCGTGCCCACCCAAGCCAAAGGGCACAAAAGGAATGAGGGTTGATGTTTCCGCAGTGGAACATCAACCCTCATTTCTTTATTCAGTCAAACGACCGCCGAGACTATCGGCTCAGCTGGATTCCACCAGCCTTCAGCCAGCTGTTCAGCTGCTGCTGATACAGTTCAACTGGAGTCTGTGGCTCGTAGGCAGCCTTCTCCAGACGAGGTGCAGCCTCGCTGACAGGCTCTTCAATGCCTTCATTAAGGTAATCCATAAGCTCAATCATTATCGGCATATAGTCGATGCCAGAGTCGTAAAGCATTTCAACCAAGGCGTTCATGCTGAGATTCACCTTCTGCAAGGCTTTGTCCAGGAAGCCATAGAGCGTCACGAAATCAATCTGACCCGAATGTCCTGCAGCAGCAATCTGCTCGCGCAGACGGGCAATCAGGGCCTTGCTGTCGATGCCAATGCCGTCGAGATAGCGGAACACATCAACGAGCGTAATCTGGTCGTGGTTGAGCAGCCACTGATATTCGGGCTTCAGCTGATTGTCAACGTACATCAGCGGCCATGCCTTAATAGCGGCGAGCGTCTGAATGAAGTAAATCAGCGTGGCTGAAAGGTGTCCCATGTTGGGCACTACAAAGTTGGTCTGGAAGTTGGTCTGGCCCGGAATGATGCTGGGCACGAAGCCCTTGCTGGCCAGGAATGGAACCATGGGGCGTGCACACTGGATGGGCACATAGTCGTCACCACGTGAGTGGAACAGATAAATGCGCTGCGAGAGGTCGGGAGTCCAGTCATCATTGTTCAAGCTAAAGCCGCGCAGCAACTCCTGTATGGCCTTGCTTTCGGGCGACTCCAGGTCGCAGTATTTCTCAGCGAGGATTTCGTGCACCTTCTTCTCACGGCCAATGCTGTCGCACACAGGCCAGGAAGAGTAAGACTTCGAGAGAATCAGCTCGTCGATGCGGCCCGAAATGTAGGGCTGAAAGAAATCCTTGTACTCTACATCCAGTCGCTGCGTCTCCTTGGTACACACCATCAAGAGCAGCGGCACAGCGTTGTAGGCCGTAGAGTCGATGAGCACATACTGACGATAGGCTTCGCACACATCCGAGGGACCACCGCCAGAGAAAGTCTTGTCAAACGAAATGCGGTCGGCATACTCCATGTCGCGCAGTTTCTGTGCAGCCAGCGCGTCGAAACCACCGCTCGAATAGCCAATGTTGAAGCAGAGCGGACCGTAGCTGAACGACATATCGTCGAGCAGTTTCTTTGCCTCCAACAGTCCGTCAAGCGATGAGCGTGCGTTGACAAGCCCTTGCATGAAAGCCTGGGGGAAGCGCACCGTAGAGCCGAACCCATAGAAGTCGCTCTCCACAATGATGTAGTTAGGCTTCAGAGGGTTGGCCAGCAACATATTCTCCAGTTCACCGTTGCTGATAGTGGGTGCTTCGTCGCGGTGGAACTTGGTGTAGTGGTTCACCATCAGTATGCCCTCGCTGCTGGCAGTGCCGTTCCAGATTTCTTCAGGAATCAAGATGGTACCGCTCAACGTGACAGGCTCGCCGAAGGGGTCAACGCTGGGGTACATGTAGTTCATCTTCATGATAGGACGCTCCGAGTGCAGGTCCACCGGAATACCATCCGCATCAATGTTGAAGCTCAGTGTGTCGGGGAAAACCTCCGTCACCACGGCTTCGTCACCAATCTCCAGTTCGGCGAAGTCTGCACCCAGCGCGGCGAGCACCTGTCCGTCCCACGTGGTGACAGTCAGCGAGCCGTCGTCGTTAAAGTCTATGGCCGAGAGTTCCGAGCTGGCGTAAACCTTCTCGGTGCCGTCTGCCAATGTAATTTTGATGACTTTTGCCTCGGCTGCCAAAGAAGCAACGAGAGCCACGATAGCAAGTAAAAATTTCTTCATAGTTCAGCCCTCCTTACTTCTTGATGATTTTACGTACCTTGTCACCCTCTTTCACTACGTACACGCCCTGCACGCGAGGCTCACCCTGCAAGCGGCGTCCGTCCATCGTGTACCATGTGCGCTGAGCCACCGAGCCAGCCTTCACGTGGGCAATGCCCGTTGCGGTGCCCTGCTCATCAGTGCCCTTGGCCTTGATGACAGCCTTCTGCACGTTTTCGGCCTTTGTGCCGTCGGAATAAACAAGAGTCACCTTCTCACGGTCGAAGGTGATTCGCTTCACCGTCTTCCCACTTTCCGCAGTCTGCGCCTGAGTGGTCAGGCTGCCGCAAAGGGTCAAGATGGCGGCAAGCATCCACTGGTTTGTCTGTTTCATCATGTTGAAATGACTTTTTAAAAATTGATTATTGATAATTAAAGCGTTGTCTTGCTCCATGCGCCGCACTTCCTCGCCGCTGTTCAGCAGGACACAAAGCGCAACGTGAGTGCAAAGATACATCTTTTTAATATATATTTCAGCATTTTCAGCAAAAACTTACTTTTTCGTGGTAAAAAAGTCTTCAGCTTGTGCAATAAATGTAAAAAAACGGGTAAAATGGGATGCAACTCCCGCCCCACAGCCTTCCATTCTTGCCCACACAGCACAACCTTTTTGCCGTCACAGGCTTTCCTTCTGGCTCGCATAGGCAACAAAACTAAGAATCATTGTTTGATTCTTGTAAATCATTGTTTGATTCTTAAGAATCATTGTGCGATTCTTAAGAATCAAACAATGATTTATAGAATTTATGCCTATGCCGCTGCGTTCAGTGTGCAGTGAGAGCGGTTTTGGTGCACTGCGTGGCTGAAAATCCAGTGCAGTCGGGGTAGCGGCAGAAGGTTTCCACACAGGGGCAGGAAGGCTTTCGGAGATGAAAAAGAAAGAAATGCGGCGGTGGCCGAGAAATTATTCTGCTTTGCTGACGGTTAATTCGGAAATACTTTGTAATTTTGCAGAAAATTCGTATGAATTAAGTTTCCGTTCAACACCCATTATACCTATAAATAAGGATGCAGAACTAAAAATTCATGAATAATTCATGGTCAATTCATGGAAATTCATGTAGAAAAAAAAGAAAAAGGAAGTGTTTTTTAGACATGAATTTCCATGAATTGACCAGGAATTAACCATGAATTATTTAGGTATTAACCATAAATTATTTAGGTATTGACTATCAATTATTGTAGAAACAAATTCGGTTTTCATAGCTTATGATAAAAAACAAGACAACACAGAAAGCACAGACGGCGGAGCGGCCTGCGGGGGAAAGCCCCAAGCGGACAGCCTTTCCGCTCGTGTCGGTCATCTACGTGGTGGCCATTGCTGTGCTGGGGGCATACTACCTCATCGTGCGGAACAGCGACGTGCTGTTCATGGCGCAGAGCAGACAGCTGTGGTATGGCAGCGATGTCTATTGGAACGACCTGATGAAACTGCCCGGCGGTCTGCTGGCTTGGACGGGCAGCTACCTGACGCAGTATTTCTACCAGCCGGCAGTGGGTTCGGCCCTGCTCATCGCACTGTGGGCGGTGCTCTTCCTGCTCATCAAGGGAGCCTTCCGACTGAACCGCTGGACCAGCGTCTTGGCTTTCGCCGCCGTGATGTGCCTCTTGGCCTCCGAGGTGGACTTGGGCTACTGGATTTACTACATCAAGATGCCGGGCTACTACTTCCGCGAAACGCTGGGCGTGATGGTCGCTTCTGCCCTCTACTGGATAGGGCGGCTACCCCGGAACAAGTGGGTCGCAGTGGCGGTGAATGTGCTCATCGGGCTGACCTACCCTGCCTTCGGAGCCTTCTCCCTCTTGGCTCTACTATTGCTTTTACTGAATAGCCTCAAACGGCTGAAAACAGACAAGATGCACGCTGCATACACAGCCGCCTCAGCAGCCGCCTTGCTGGTAGCCGTGCCGCTGGTGTGCTATCAGTTCTACCCCGAACTGCCCATGCACGATGCGTGGGTTGTCTGCTTCCCGCTGTTCAGGGCCGAGAACATCATCTCTGTGCCCGCAACGATGCCGTTCTTCGTGCTCTTTGGCTGTCTGGTGCTGGCCGTGTTCATGCCGAGTGCGGTGGAGCCGAGCGGCAAGCAAAAGCTGATGGCCTACGCACTGAACCTGTGTGCCGTTGCCCTCGCTGTGCTGGGCGTGGAGAAGTCCGACTTCAGCGACTACAATTTCCATGCCGAGACGCGCATGTACCGTGCGGTGGACGAACAGCGATGGGACGACGTGCTGGCCGAAGCCGCTAAAGCTCCGGGCGACGTCACACGCGAAATGGTCTTGCTCCGCAACATCGCGCTGTTCAACAAGGGGCTGGCCGGAGAATCCATGTTCCACTACAACAACATGGGCGAACCGCCCGCCGTGCGCGATTCGCTCCACGTGCACATGGTGCAGACCGCTGCCCCGATGATATACCTGCACCACGGCAAGACGAACTTCTCGCTGCGCTGGTGCATTGAGAACTCGGTGGAGTATGACTACAGCTTCGACAACCTGAAGATGCTCTCCATCTGCTCCCTCATCCATGGCGAACTGAAGGCAGCAAGGAAGTATCTGGACATCTTGACGAACACCATCTACTACAAGGACTGGGCGGAACACTACCTGCCCATCACCGAGAATCCGCGCCTGATGCAGGGAGCCAACTTGCAGAAGAACTATCCGGAGCTGGCCAACATCATTGAGCTGCGCAACCACATGGGCTCTACGCTCGACGGCGACAATGGGCTGTGCGAGATGTACATCATCAATTACTTCTCGAACACCATGAACCGCGACAGCAAGTACCTACAGGAAATCACCCTGGACTACGCCCTGCTGCAAAAGGACATCCAGTTGTTCTGGCCCCACTTCATGCTCTACGCCACGCTGAACACGGACAAGCAGATGCCCATACACTACCAGGAGGCGGCCTACCTCTATGGCAAGCTGGAGCCGCAAAGCATGGACATCAGCCACATGCCCTTCGACAAGCAGCGCATCGTGGAACGCTACGCCAGCTTCAACCAGACCTCGCAGTCGCTCATCAAGACCGGGCTGACCAGCGAACAGGTGGGCGAGGCCATGAAGTCCACATTCGGCGACACCTTCTGGTGGTTCTACTTCTTCGTGAGAGACGTACATTCCTATTAAAACATAACACCGACAAGCAAATGAAACCAAGTTTTTTACCATTTTACGCTTCACTTTTCACGTTACTACTGCTCTGCGCCTGTGGCCACCCCTCGGTGCCGACAGAATATAGCCAAGTGAACCAGCTGCCACACATCCTGCCCGACTACACGGAAGTGACCATTCCGGCCAACCTGTGCCCACCGAATTTCTCGGTGAAAGAGGGTACACGCGAGGTGGTGGCCCGCCTCTCGGTGGCCGACATCAGTTACACGTATGGCGAGAAGAACAACATCATCATCGACGAAGACGAGTGGGCCGAACTGCGCGATGCAGCCCGTGGGCAGAGCATCACAGTGGAGGTGTTCGCCAAGCTGGGTGACGGCTGGAAAGCATACAAGCCCTTCCGCATCTACGTGGCTGCGGAGGACATCGACCCCTACATTTCCTACCGCAACATACAGCCCAGCTACGTGGCCTACGAAAAGCTGGCCATCCGTCAGCGCAACCTGACGAACTACGACGAAGTGGACATCTACAACAACCTGGGTGTGCAGACCGAGGCCGACGGACAGTGTATCAACTGCCACTCGTACCAGAACTACAAGACGGACCACATGCTCTTCCACATGCGCCAGAGCTATGGCGGCACCATGATTGTGGATGGCGGCAAGGTGAAGAAAGTAGATATGAAGACCGACAGCACCATTTCTGCCGGTGTCTATCCCGCCTGGCACCCCACGCTGAACGTGATTGCCTTCTCGACCAACTCCACAGGCCAGTCGTTCCACACGAAGGACCTGGCAAAGATTGAAGTGCAGGACACGAAGTCGGACCTCATCCTCTACGACGTGGAGAAGGACGAGGTGTGCAACATCGCCAATGACTCGCTGGAGCTGGAAGTCTTCCCCACGTGGTCGCCCGACGGACGCACGCTCTACTTCTGTTCGGCCCACTTTGAGTACCACAACGACAGCATCGCCATGGAAACGGAGATGATTCAGCGTTACAAAGACGTGAAATACAGCCTTTACAAGAAAAGTTTCGACCCGCAGAGCCGTCGCTTTGGCCCCACAGAACTGGTGTATGACGCTGCCGCCGAGGGCAAGTCGGCCACACTGCCGCGCCTCTCGCCCGACGGACAGTACCTGGTCTTTGCCCGTGGCGACTTCGGCTGCTTCCACGTGTGGCATCCCGAAGCCGACATCTTCCTGCTGAACCTGAAGACGGGAGCCATGCGCAAGCTGGAGGGCATCAATTCCGACCGCTCGGAGTCGTACCCCTCGTTCTCCAGCAACGGTCGCTGGCTGATGACGGCCAGCCGCCGCGACGACGGCAACTATACGCGCCCCTACATTGCCTACTTTGACAAGCAGGGCAAGTGCCACAAGGCTTTCGAGGTGCCACAGCGCGACCCCAACTTCTACACCTTCTTCCTGCGCTCCTACAACCGTCCTGAATTCATGGTGGAGCCTGTCAGCGTGCCGCTGAAGACCTTTGTCAGCATGGCAAAGACCGAGCCGAAGAAAGTCAAGTTTGTAAGCAGATAAATGAAACAGCGTCTCGTCATCCCACTACTGTTCGCTGCCGCAGCCTACGCTGTGCTCCTGCTCCACGCCGACTACCTGTTTGCGTTGCAGGACACTTCGGTCTTCATCAGCGGGCACACCTTCATGCGCGAAACGGCGATGTACCCCTGCGGCCTGTGGGGATGGGCGGGCTGCTGGCTGACGCAGTTCTTCTACTGGCCGTGGCTGGGTTCGCTCATCATGGTCACCCTGTGGCTGCTGACCTACGCCTTCCTGGTGTGGGCCACGGAAGCCCAGAGCTGGGGACGCTACCTTGCATTGCTGCCGCAGGTGTTCATGCTCTATACGCTGCTGTGCCTGGGCTACTGGATGTTCTACAGCAAAACGCCGGGCATCGCATTCCTGCCTACGCTGGTGCTCACAGCGGCTGCTGCCCTGACCGCCCTTGTGGTGCGGCTGCTGAAACGGCTGGTGCACAGGAGCTTCCGCAAGATTTCCTACCTCGTGCTGATACTGCTCTACATCGTGCTGTGCCCCTCGCTCAAGACCTTCTCGCTGTCCCTGCCCGACAGCCGGTTGAGGAGCGAACTGCGCATGTACCGAGCCATGGATGAAGGGCGATGGGACGATGTGCTCACCGACTTTCAGCAGACCGACAAGCCCACCAACCTGATGGTGCTCTACAAGAACATCGCCCTGATGCACTCAGGCCTTTTGCAGGAAATGTTCAAGCGGGGCAACTGCGGCCACCAGCCCACCCTGCCCGTCCGCGCCTTCAGTGGCGACACACTGCGTGTGCACATCAACCAGCTGGCCGGCCCTATGGTCTATTACCAGTATGGGCAGCTGAACTACGCCCTGCGCTGGGCCATCGAGAACTCCGTGGAGTATGGCCTGAGTGTGCGCAACCTGAAAATAGCCGTGCGCTGTGCCGTGATGAACCAGGAGCTGGACTTGGCCTATAAGTACATCACACTGCTGAAGGCCACCCTGTTCCATCGCCAGTGGGCCATGCAGTACGAACAGATGTTGACGAACAGCACGCGACTGGTGCAGTCAGCCGAGTTCCAGAACATTGCGCCCCTCACCGACGACGACCAGAACGAACTGGGAGCCGACGACGGCTTGTGTGAGAAATGGCTGCTGGAGCACTTTGCCGACCTTGCAGGTGCATCCTCGCCCAAGCTGGAAGAGGTCGTCATTACCACCTCGCTGTGGGCAGAAGACGAATACTCCTTTGCCATCCACTTCTACAACTACGTCAACAAGCACCCCAACGAGGCTATTCCCCAGCTTTACCAAGAAGCCGCCATCCTGCTCTGCACCAAGGAGAGTTCGCCCATCACCCTGGACCACTTCCCCTTCGACCAACTGGTGTCGGACCGCTACAACAGTTTCGTCCGCGACTACAACGCCCTCTCGGAGCAGCGACTTCAGCCCGACGACATGGCCAGCCGTCTCCGTCCCCTCTACGGCGATACCTACTGGTGGTACTACTATTTCTACACCGACTTTGAAATCTACTAATATAACCAATGAAACTAAACTTCCCCACCCCCACATTCTCCATTGTGCAGTGTGCTTTATGCATTGCGTATTGCGCACTTCCCTTTTCCGCCAACGCCCAAGGCACCGTGCAGGACTACAAGAACGCTTTCGCCATCCGTGGCAAGTATTCCAACAAGATGACACACGGCAACGTCAGCTACCACAACGGACGCGACGGCCTGTGCTGGTACTCCGTCTGGAACGGCGACAGCACCGTGTTTTACCAGATAGACCCTGCGACGGGAGCCAAGACACAGCTCCCCGCCGACCCCAACCCTAAGCGCGACCGACACGGATGGCAGGGCGACGGACACCACTGGATGGAAGTGCGCGACGAGAAAGATGGACGAGCCGAGTCGCCCACAGACCAGAACCTCACCATCATCCACAAAGACAACAACCTCTACCTGCACAACAACACTGCCGACACCGACGTGCAGCTGACCACCGACGGCACCGACACCTGCTACTACTCGTCGTGGGGCAGCTGGTCAAAGGACGGACGCTACTACGCCACAGTGCTCATCAAGCCAGCACCCAAGCGGTACGTCACCTACACACTGTCCTCACCCACCGACCAGGTGCAACCCAAATACTCGCAGCAGGAGTATGCCAAGCCCGGCGATTCGCTCAACTACCGCATCCCCGTTGTCATCGACGTGGACGGAAAGCGCACCATCCGCCCAAAGTCCACCGCGCTGTTCCGCAGCCAGTATCACGTCAGTGCCCCGCAGTGGGATGAAGGTGGGCAGACTTTGACTTTCGAGTTCAACGAGCGTGGCCACAAGACCTACCGTGTGCTCGAACTCGACCTGCAAGGCAATGTGCGCACCCTGATTGAGGAAAAGAACGACAAGTACGTAGCCTACTCGCGCAACCTGCGCCGTGACCTCGACGCAGACCACATCCTGTGGAAAAGCGACCGCGACGGCCACGCACATCTTTATATTTATAACCGGAAGACAGGCAAACTCAGTCAGGTGACCAAGGGAGACTACTGGGTGCGCAACGTGCTCCACACCGACATCGACAAGAAAGGCCGTGGCTACATCATCTTTTCGGCCAACGGCATGAACTGCCGCAACATGGGCCGCGTGGCCTCCAGTCTCGACGGCACCATCACCGAGGAAGACCCCTACAACATCCACTACTACCGCATCGACCTTGACGGCAAACACCTCGTCAGCCTCACACCAGAACGGGGCAACCACAGTGCCACGCTGACAGCAGGAAACGGGACGCTCGTCGATACCTACTCCACCCCGCTCCAGCCCCCAGTCACCGTGCTCCGCTCTGCACGCGACGGCAAAGTCATCACCACGCTGGAGACTGCCGACATCAGCCGCCTGGAGGCCACAGGCTGGCGTGCGCCCGAAGTGTTCGTAGCCCCTGGTCGCGACGGCAAGACCGATATGTGGGGCCTTATCCAGCGACCCGCCAACTTCGACCCAACGAAACGCTACCCCGTCATCGAGTACATCTACTCCGGCCCCGGCGACCAGTACGTGCCCAAGTCGTTCTCGCCGTGGATTTGGACCATGGACGACCTCGCCCAACTGGGTTTCATCGTCGTGCAGCTCGATGCCATGACCACCTCGTTCCGCAGTCTCGACTTTGAGCAAGTGTGCTACAAGAACCTGAAGGACGCAGGCTTCCCCGACCGCATCCAGTGGATCAAGGCTGCCGCACAGAAGTACCCCTACATGGACATTGACCGCATGGGCATATACGGCTGCTCTGCCGGCGGACAGGAAGCCCTCGGCGCACTCCTCTTCCATGGTGATTTCTACAAGGCAGCCTATGCCGCCTGTGGCTGTCACGACAACCGCATGGACAAAATCTGGTGGAACGAGCAGTGGATGGGCTACCCCGTTGACCAAAGCTACATCGACTGCTCCAACGTGGAGAACGCCAAGAACCTTCAGGGCAAACTCATGCTCGTCGTTGGCGAAATGGACGACAACGTTGACCCCTCCAGTTCCTACCAGGTAGTCAACGCCCTCCAGAAAGCCAACAAGGATTTCGAGTTTATCCTCATTCCCGGTGCCCACCACACGATGGGTGAAAGCTACGGCGAACACAAACGCTACGACTTCTTCGTCAAGAACCTCCTCGGCGTGGAACCACCCGCTTGGACCGAAGTGAAGTAGAGTTGAGAGATGAGAGTTTAGTGTTGAGATTTGAAAGTTTAAAGTTGAGAGTTTAGAGCCAGAGAGTAGCGGAAGACAAAAGCAATGTTTCAAAACAGCAAGCATCTGTTTCCCCATTGTGCGGAAATGAGGGAGGAAGGGGGTATCTTTGCAGAAAAAAATCAATTCTTGAGATTTACTATGCAAAAGAAGGACATGAAAAGATTTCTTGGTGCGGCTTGCGGAGCATGGATGATGTTCCAGCCGGCACTGGCGCAGAACCCCATCGTCAGCCATTGCTATACGGCTGACCCTGCTCCGGTGGCTTTCGAGGGGGAGGACAGTCTGTATGTGTATTGCGACGAAGACATGAATGTGGCGGGCGTGCACGATTTCTACTACATGGAACGCTGGCGAGTGTACTCCACGGTAGATATGGTGAACTGGACCGACCACGGTGTGGCTATGCCGCGCACGGCATTCAGCTGGGCACGCGAAGGTACGTGCTGGGCCAGCCAGTGTGTGAAGCGTGGCGACACGTACTATTGGTATATGTGTGCGTCGAAACCTGGCGACTGGCGGCACTACATCGGCGTGGGCAAGAGTTCAAAGCCTTCGGGACCCTTCAAGGATGCCCGGAAGCAGCCCATCGTGGACACGGGCGGCGGCGGCGACATCGACCCTACGGTGTTTGTTGACGACGATGGACAGGCATACCTGTACTGGGGTAACAACAAACTGTGTTACGCCAAACTGAAGGCGAACATGATTCTGCTCAACACGGCCATTGGCAACAAGGGTGTTGTGGAGGTACCACTGACAGCTGATGCTTTTGGCGGCGTGAAAGTGAACGACCAGGTGACGGGGCAGGATTGCTATGAGGAGGGACCGTGGCTCGACAAGCGTGGCGACCATTACTACCTGATGTATGCTGCGGGCGGTGTGCCTGAGCACATTTCCTACAGCATGAGCGACAGCCCGACGGGGCCGTGGACGTACAAGGGACAGGTGATGACGCAGCAGAACACAGGCTCGTTTACGAACCACAGCGGCATGGTGCACTACAAGGGGCATGACTATTTCTTCTACCACACGGGCTGGGCCAGGGGTGGTGGCGGCTTTAACCGCAGCATGGCGGCAGAGGAGATGTTCTTCAATGCCGACGGCACCATCCGCCCTGTGCATGCCACTCGGCAAGGGGTGAAGCCGCTGTGTACGATGAATCCGTATGAGCGGCAACAGGCTGAGACACTGAACGCAGCCTACGGCATCAGCGTGGTTGGCAACGAGACGAAGGGTGTGTATGTGACGGGGATTCAGGCTGGCGACTCGATGCGTGTGGCTCATGTGGATTTCGGCACGACGGGTGCTTCGACACTCACGCTACGTGTGGCAGCCGAGAAGGGTGGCGGTCTGCTGGTTGTTCGTCAGGACAATGCCAGGGGCAAGATTATTGCCCGAATTAGGATTGAGGCCACAGGTGGCAACGAGGTTTGGGAGGAACGCACTTTCGACCTGACCAATTCGCCGACGGGTGTTCACGACGTGCATTTCAGCTTCATCGGCCAGGCTGAGGAGACATTGTTCAACTGGGACTGGTGGCAGTTTGAGCAGCAGACAACGGGCATCAGGGATGTGAACGCCGCTGCTGCCTCGCCTTCGCCCGATGTGTTCTACACGTTGCAGGGTGTCCCTACTGCATCGCCCACCAGGGGTGTCTATATCCGAGGGGGAAAGAAGGTAATGGTGAGATAAGTTAAAGTGAAAAGTGAAGAGTGAAAAGTGAAAAATCTAAGTTATTAAGGCTAAACGCAGCCTAATGCTAACTAAACAGGAATTCAGATTATTCACTTTTCACTCTTCACTTTTCACTTTTAATTTACTTCTCTATTGCATCGAGTATGTTCTGCACAATGTATTGCACGTCGTCGTCGGTGACCATGGGACCGCTGGGCAGACAGAGTCCACGATGGAAGAGGGATTCGGAAACGCCGTTGGTGTAGGCTGGGCAGCTCTGGAAGACGGGCTGGCAGTGCATGGGTTTCCATAGGGGACGTGACTCGATTTGTGCTTTGTCGAGACAGACGCGCATGGCTTCCACGTTGGCATTGGGTTCTACGGCTGTGTGGAGCGAACTGGCTGCATGGGTGACTCCTGCTGCTCCGCCTACGGCTCCCTGTACGGCTGTGGCGTAGGCTTGGTCCTGTCCCTTGACACGAAGGTCGGCATCGAGCAGGATGGTATTGAGCCAGAAGTTGGAGTCGTAGCGGGGAGAGGGATTGTCGTGGAAGGTAATGCCTGGCACGTTGGCAAAGGCTTCTTTGTAGAGTTGTGCCACGTGGCGGTGGTGTGCCAGATGGTCGGCCAGCACGGTCATCTGGCCTCGGCCTATGCCAGCACAGATGTTCGACATACGGTAGTTGTAACCCACTTTTTCGTGCTGGTAGTAGGGGTAGGCTTCTCGTGCCTGAGTAGCATAGAACATGACTTCCTGCTTGGAAGCTGTGTCGGGACAGATGAGTGCGCCGCCGCCCGATGTGGTAATCATCTTGTTGCCGTTGAAGGAGAGGACGCCATATTTGCCAAAGGTGCCCACTACCCTGCCGTCGAAGCGTGAACCCATTCCTTCGGCTGCGTCTTCGATGAAGGGTATCTGGTATTTGTTGGCAATGGCCAGAAGTTCGTCGATGCGGCCTGGCATTCCGTAGAGATAGACCATCATAATGGCTTTGGGATAGCGGCCTGTCTTCTGCTTGCGGTCGAGGATGGCCTGTTCGAGCAACTGGGGATCCATGTTCCAGCTGTCTGCTTCGCTATCGACCAGCACGGGGGTTGCTCCCTGGTAGGTGATGGGGTTGCAGGAGGCACTGAAGGTGAAGCTCTGGCAGATGACTTCGTCGCCTGGCTTTACGCCACAGGCTATGAGGGAGAGGTGGACAGCTGCTGTTCCTGCAGAGAGGGCAACAACCTCTTTCGTGGGGTCGGCAAACTGCTTGAGGTCTTCTTCAAATCCGTTCACATTGGGTCCAAGGGGCACCACCCAGTTGGTGTCGAATGCTTCTTGGATATACTTCATTTCCTTCCCAGACATGTGGGCAAGGCATAGGTAAATTCTGTTTCGCATAACTAATTTGACTATTACTTTATTGGACAATTTGACAATTATTTTGTAGAAGTTAAGGAGTTAAGGAGTTATCGCTTCGCTCGTCCTTCGGACAGGAGTTAAGCCGTTACTGACTTCTTGTATCGGCTTAACTACTTAACTCCTCTAACTCCTTAACTTCTTAACTACTCATCACTTAATTCTTTCCATTGAATTTCTCCATCGTTGCTTCGCCTTCGGCACTGATTCCTTCACGCACAAGGACTTTCTTCACGGTGAGGAAGAGAACCTTCAAGTCGAGCCAGAGGGTGAGGTGGTCAACATACCAGACATCGTATTCAAATTTCTTGGTGTGACTGATGGCGTTGCGTCCGTTGACTTGTGCCCAGCCTGTGATGCCTGGGCGTACTTCGTGGCGGCGCATCTGCTGTGGAGTGTAGAGTGGCAGATATTCCATCAGCAGGGGACGTGGACCGATGAGGGCCATGTCTCCACGGAGTACATTCCACAGTTGTGGCAGTTCGTCGATGGAGAGTGAACGGACGAAACGGCCAACGGGAGTGAGTCGGTCTTTGTCCTTCAGCAGCTCTCCGTCGGGACCACGGCGGTCGTTCATCGTCTTGAACTTTATCAGCTTAAAGGGTTTGGCATCTCTGCCAGGTCTGACTTGTGTGAAGAAGGCTCCGTCGCCACGATTGGCAAAGTGCAGACAGATGGCAACCAGCAGGATGAACCAGCCGATGCAGAGCAGTGCCAGCAGAGCCAGCGTAAAGTCAATGAAACGTTTGAGATAGTTTTTGTACATGGGGTCTATATCTCTACTAATTCTGGAATTGTGACGTTTTTCAGTTTGAGCCACATGGTGCCCCAGCTGAGGCCAAGGCCGAAGGAGGAACAGAGCAGACGTGCCTCTTCCCCACTCTGCAGACGTTCACGAATGCGTGTCACCATGAGCGAGGGGATGCTGGCACCGCCCAGATTGCCGAACTGCTCCAGGTTGTAGGGCACTTTCTCCAGAGGCAACTTGAGTTTCTTCACCACACGGTCAACGATGAGTTTGTTGGCTTGGTGGATGAGGAAGTAGTCGATGTCGGTGTCTTTGTCTATCTGGTAGTCGGCCATGAACTGAGCCACGGAGCGTGGCGGTTTGCTGATGGCAAAGGCAAAGACCGACATGCCGTCAATCATGGTGTGCATGGGTGCACGCACGATACCGTGGCCAAAGTCTTCATAGACAAGGGAGTCGGCTGTGAATGGATGACGGAAGCCACCATGCGGTGTGTGGAGTGCCTGATAGCCTGAGCCGTCGGTGTGGAAGTCGATGACAATGTCGGTTGCCGTGGGGTCGTATTCCAGGGCGATGGCAGTGCCGGCATCGCCAAAGAGGGGCACTCGGCTTTTGTCTTTCATCGAACCCATGCGCAGGGCGGTGTCACCGATGAGCAGGAGCACACGGTGTACTTGTCCTGTGGTAAGCAGGTTGCCGCCTACTACCAGGGCATACATACAGCCACAGCACCCCATGGGAATGTCGAGACAGAAGCAGTCGGCACTCAGCCCCATGCGGTCTTGCAGCAGACAGGCTGTGGGCGGGGTGCGGTAGTCGCCTGTCACAGATTCAAATATCAGTGCATCCACAGTGTCTTTTTCCCAGCCAAGTTCTGCAAGAAGCCGCTCGGCGGCAGCCTGACACAGGTCGGAAGCACAAATCTCGTCTGGCGCAATGCGGCGTTCACGAATGCCCACGGTCTTGTCAAAGGTATCGGCTTCTTCCTGCGTAAACAGGTCGTAATCAGCCGTCTTGACTATCTGCTTAGGCACACAGGCTGAAACTCCGGCAAAGCGCACATTTTTTATTTCCCAACGAGCCATAAAATTAATCTTTTAGATTTCCACTCCGTTTCGGCGCAGGATGTCTTTGCCTGCTTCGTAGGATGTGCAAGCCACAATGTCTTCAGGGTCGAGCATGAGGTCAAAGGCATCTTCCATTTCAGAGATGATGTTCAGCTGATGCACAGAGTCCCATTCGGGCACATTTTCCTTGCAATAGTCGGCACCAAGGTCGGTGGACTTTGCGCCAAATACGGTCGCAAAGATTTCGTTGTATTTTTCAAGATTGTTCATAGTCTTCTATATATTATATATAATGTGTAAATAAAATCTACTTATCGGTTCGGCAACTGTTTGAAAAGTTTTTTGCCGGTCTCGTTCTTGGGTATTTCGGGAATAACACGCACCTCGAAACTGCTGGCCACAATGTGGGTTTTCTCCACCAGCACTTGCTTCACTTGTTCCTGCTTCGGGGCTTCGGTGATATAGACTATCATCTTTTCATCGGTACCCACACAGGCACATTCTGCCCCCGTCTCGGTTTGCACGATTTGTTCACATTCGTCCAGCCCCACACGCATTCCGAAGAGTTTGAGGAAACGCCCCATGCGTCCCACGATGTAGTAGCAGCCGTCAGCGTCACGGTAAGCAAGGTCACCTGTTCGGATAAAGCCCTGACGTTCATCGCCAAGAGCCAAGTCGCTCTGCTGGCGTGCATAGCCCATCGTCACGTTCTTGCCTCGGTAGCACATTTCGCCTTCGGTGTTGGGTGTCAGAATCTCGTTACCTTCGCTGTCTTGCAGGAAGAGTTCGGCGTTGGGCACGGCGATACCGATGCTGCCCACTTTCTCGATGGCCCATTTAGCAGGGAGCCAGGCCATGCGAGCCGTACACTCCGACTGGCCATAGGTGGCAATCCAGCGTTTGCCGTGCTGTTGGCAATATTCAGCAAACTTAAGGTTCAGGTCAGTTGGCATCTTTCCCCCACCCTGTGTAAGCAATTCCATGTCGGGCAAATCCATGCGCATGAAACGCATCAGATTGAGAATATGGAAACTGTAGGGCACTCCCGTAAAGCTGGTAGCACGTTCTTCTTTGATGAAAGACCAAAACTGGCGGTCGGTCATGTTGAGTCCCGAAATGAGCACCGTTGCACCCACCTTCAGATGAGAGAAAACAACAGACAGCCCCATCGTGTAGTACAAAGGCAGTACCAACAAGGGACGGTCGGTGGGTTTCAGTTCAAAGAAGGTGGAGATATTGAGGGCTGCAGCCTCCACGTTGGCATACTTATGGCGTACCAACTTGGGACTGCCCGTACTGCCGCTGGTGGGCAGCAGGTGTGAAAGTTCGGGGTAAAGTTCGCAGAGCGGATTGCCTGTACGCAACAGACAGTAGCCATGTTCGGCTTTGACTTCGGTAGTGTCAGCCGCAAAACGTTCTGCGGAATCGGCTGGCACACAGAGGTATGCAGGTTTGTAAGTGTCCAGCAGGGACTGAAGCAGACTTTCCTCGGTCTTCAGATTGAGGATGAGCGGCACCAGGGTTTCACTGGCCAACGAAGCCATCACCCATGCCACAGCACCAGCCGTGTTCTCTACCAACATGAAGCACAGACTACGTGCTGGGACAGAAGACTTCACCACTGCCGACAAAGCACAGATGTCGCCATACGTCACGCTGTGGCCACTGGAGTCGAGAGCCGCCACACGCTCTGCTGCTATTTTATCTAAATCTATCAACATTGTATTTTTGTTCTAACTATATTGAAGCACAGCCATCTACGCCCAATATCTGGCCAGAAATGTAGCTGGAGCGGTCGCTGGCCATGAAAGCACAGGCATTGGCCACATCCTGCGGAGTGCCCAGCCGCCCCAAGGCTATCTTCTGGATGCGCTGGTCTATCTTGTCGCCGCTGGCCTCGTAGAGTTCAGCAAAACGCTCGGTCTTCACGATGCCTGGAGCCACAGCGTTCACACGGATTCCCTGTGGAGCCAACTCTTTGGCTGCCGACTTTGTCAGGGCAATGATGGCACCCTTTGTAGCTGAGTAGGCTACTTGACCAGGCGAGCCAAGCACTGCTGTGACCGAAGCAATGTTCACGATGGAACCGCCACCAGTCCTTGCCATCAGTCGGGAGGCAAGCTGAATCATTTCGATAACGGCAATCACGTTGACACGGAACATGAGTTCTGTTTCCTCCCGCACAATCATGCCCAACTTTCGGTTGAACACCACGCCTGCATTGTTGACCAGTGCATCAATCCTTCCCTCCGTCTTGTGTACTTGCATGAATGCTGCCTTCACAGCTGCGGCATTGGTCACATCAAAATACAAAGGCACCACCCGTGTCTGGGCCTTTTCGGAAAGTTCCGCTGCCCAAGCATCCATCGTGCCTTCCTTCATGTCTGCCGCATACACCACAGCTCCGTCCTGAGCAAAATGCTCGGCAATGGCGTGGCCTATGCCCTGAGCAGCTCCCGTGATGATGCAGATTTTATTTTCAAGTAATTTATTCATCAAAAAATCTATGTTATTATTTCCCTGTTCAATGTGCCATCAGCATGAAGCCCAGTCGGTTTGGCATCAGATGCAAGTAGATTGCTATCAACCGCTCTTTCAAGAGGCGATTGGGTCCATACGCAACCCTTCGTACCAATTTTTTAAATGTCTTGTCTGACAATAATTCCTTTACTACAGCCTGTGCTTCAGGCGAGGTTTGCTTTTGGTGTACGTATTTCAAATAAGTAAACGCCATAATCAACCTGAACACTGTCACATCAAAGGCTGCCGACTGCATCCACGGCCATTCAGATTTATTTTGCACAGCAATGTGATTCAACAACAGCATTGATGTTTTATCAGCATCAAAATGAGGGAGATGTGTCGCGCTGGCATCCCTTATCACATAGTTATAAAATGCGTCATCCACAACTACAACCGAGTTTGCATGTTTGAGAAAAGAAACGGTAAAATCAAAAACTTCAGCACACTTAATCTGAGAATTGAAAGTAACCGAGTGTTCCTTCATAATGGATGTACGATAAATCAGCTTGGGCGATGTGGGGAAGAACTTGCAGACTTCAAACAGCGCGTCCACATCGTATGTTCCACACGGAATATGGTTGCGCCAAACATACGTGTGCGTGGGCCGATAGATATGGATGTCCGGAATTAGCAAGTCTGCATCACCTATCTTGGCACGAATAATCTGAACAGCATCGGCATTAAGAAAATCATCGCCGTCAAGCAAGGAGAAATAACGCCCCTGCACCAAAGGCAACGCATTGTTACGCGCTGCCGAAACTCCTTGATTAGGTTGAGAAACGCATTTCACTCGCCTGTCCCGTGCTTCAAACTCCTTGATGAGCTGCAAAGTCTCGTCTTTAGAACCATCATCTACAAACAGAAACTCTACGTCTTCGGCATCGGCCAAGGCTTCCACACTTGCTATCGTTTTGCCCAGATATTCAGCCACGTTATAGCAAGGAATAATCAGGCTCAGAAAAATCTCTTGTTCACCCATTATCATTTGCATAAAACAGTGTCTCTTATCGCATCCAAATATCCATGTCCGAAGCGCAAGTCGGGTTCCACATAATTGCCTTCTGCCCACTCGTTCCACGACTTCAGGAACAGTATCTTGTGTTCGTCCTGCTTATCCTTTACCAGTTCAAGAGCACGCTCCATCGTCTCCTTGAAATACTCTGGCCGTGAATTGTGATAGATACCGTTCAGACCAGAACGTGGACTGCGGTCCCATTGCGGAAGCAAACTAGGATATACATTCTCGCGGGCATCTTCCGGAACATAGTAGTTGCGCATCACCTTACGGTAATCATAGATGTTGGAAACCTTCAGGTTCAGGCGGTAAACCAGCTGACGTTGCAGGGCGAACCAATAGCGATTCTTCGTGCAAATTTCCGCACGCCATGTACCCATGCTTGCCACTGCGTCAAAACCCAGTACCTTGATGACATAATCATAGTATTTGCCAGCTTCGTCCGTGGTAAAGTAACCCTTCGTATAGTCATTTCCCTGAGCATCTTTCAGTGGGCGGTTATTGCAATTCTGCATATAGCCCACGAAATGAATGCCTGGCAATCCTGCTTCTTGAGCCAGCCTTCGCCAGAATGGAACGAAGTCGCGTGGAACAGCCACGGGGTCGAAGATTAAGAACAGTGGCTTTCCGTCCACGGTGATGTAACGCTTGTCGCGAAAAGCAGGAAGTACATACTCAAAGTGCTTGCGGTAGTCTTCCTCGCCCAGATACTGCTGTTCCACCATCATGGCATCCAGCTTTTTGCCGCCGCTTGTCCACGTGTTGGTCTTCCACGAATGATTTCCCCAAGCCAAGGCAAACGGGAAGTCGGGCTTGCCGCTGGCCAGCACCTCATTGAAAGGCCGCTCCAGCAGCTGTTTGCCGCCACCGAACCAATAGTGCCAATAGCAAAAACCCTCAATGCCGGCTTCGCGAGCCATCTCAGCCTGTGCCTCACGCACCTCTGGCATACGCAGGTCGTAGTAGCCCAAATCGGCAGGAACACGTGGCTGGTAATGTCCCTTGAACAGCGGCTTTGCCTTGCCTACATTCGTCCATTCAGTAAAACCCTTTCCCCACCATTTGTCATTCTCTGGTATGGGGTGAAACTGGGGTAAATACAATGCTAAAACTCTTGCTTTTCTATTCATATATTTTATGGTTAGGCGGTTTTACGGTTGGACGGTTATGCGGTTTTACGGTTGGGCGGACCGATAAACCGTATAACCGATAAACCGCAAAAACCGTACCCCCCATTCAACTCAACGTCATTCCGCCGTCAATCTTCAAGGCTGTTCCCGTCACGAAAGAAGAGGCATCTGACAGCAGATAAACTATGCCCAGCGCGATGTCCGTCGGTTTTGCGAAGCGGCGAAGAGGATAATTCTGCATTTCCTTTGCCTTCTCTTCCTCCGTAAAGCCACTGATTAGCGCAGTCTCCACCATGCCGGGATTCACACTGTTACAGCGGATTCCCTTCGGACCGAACTCCAGGGCTACCGTGCGCATAAAGGCATCAATGCCACACTTCGTCGTTGCATAGATGGCATTGCCCAGCGACACACGGTAAACACCAGCCGCCGAAGCCGTGAACACAATGGAGCCGCCCTTGTTGATTTTCTTCTTCTTCAGCAACGTGCGGGTCAGCAGAATCGGAGCATTCAGATTGATACGCTGGATGCGGGTCAACTCTTCCTCCGTAATAAACTGCGTCAATGTCAGCTTCATGACTCCCGCATTGCAGACAAAGCCGTCCAGCGTAGGGCAAGCATCGACCAGTGCCTTCAGTTCATCCGGGTTTGTCAAGTCAGCCTTCAGAGCCAAATGTTCACCCGCATCGACGGGAG
This sequence comes from Bacteroidaceae bacterium, assembly GCA_017453465.1. Taxonomy (GTDB): domain Bacteria; phylum Bacteroidota; class Bacteroidia; order Bacteroidales; family Bacteroidaceae; genus Minthosoma. The sequence continues at coordinate 24,260 of JAFTEV010000046.1, forward strand.
GAAGCATCTGGCATACATCCGTCAAAGCCTCTTCCCGAATGTCGGAAAGCACAATCCGTGCCCCCTGGCTCGCACATTGGCGGGCCACTTCGCTGCCTATGCCGCCAGCAGCACCTGTAACGAGGACGGTCTTGCCCTCCAGTGTGAAAGGATTACAACTCATAAGCTATCTCAGTGTCAGTCCACCGTCAATTTTCAGTGCAGTTCCCGTCATCCACGAAGAAGCATCCGACAGCAGGAAGATAGTGGCCCTGGCCACGTCTTCGGGCTGGCCATACCGCCCCAGCGGATAGTTTGCCTTGTCCTTCTCATGCTGTTCGGGCGACACCTGCCCACGGTTGATGAGCGGCGTTTCCACCATTCCTGGATTCACGCTGTTGCAGCGGATTCCCTTCGGGGCCAGTTCCAAGGCCGCAGTACGCATATACGCATCTATGCCACACTTCGATGTAGCATAGATGGCATTACCGACCGAGGCGCAGAACACACCGCCTGCCGAAGCCGTGAAAACGATGGATGAGGGGCGATTCAGCTTTTTCTTCTTCACCAGATACTTCGTCAGCAGAATGGGAGCCATCAGGTTTACCCTATGGATGCGCTCCATCTCCTCGGTAGTAATAAACTGGATGGGCACCAGATTGGTGATGCCCGCATTGTGTGAGCAACCGTCGAGGACGGGCAACTGCTTCACCATGTCCTGAATGGCAGCCTCGTCGCACAAATTGACCACACAGACCAGATGTTCCCGCTCCTGGGCTTCCAGCGAGGCAAGGGTCTCGTTCAGCGCATCGCCATTGATGTCCACCAGCACGAGCCGTGCACCCAGACGCGAACACTCAATAGCCGTCGCACGTCCGATGCCCGAACCTGCACCCGTCACCAAAATGGTCTTGCCTTCAAGAGAATACGGATTATATGCCATACATCAGATTTCCACTAATTCTGAAACAACAATGTTCTCGGTCTCAAAACGCACGGAACCCCACGAGAGGCCCACGCCGAAACCACAGCCAATGAACTTTGTCCGGCGGTTCTCAAACTTTCCGCGCAGCTGCGAGACAATCGTCAGCGGAATGGAAGCCGATGCCGTGTTGCCGAAGTCCTGCAGGCAATACGGCACTTTCTCTTCAGGCAACTTCAGCTTAGTGCGGATTTTCTCGTTCATCAACAGGTTGGCCTGGTGGAAAATGTAGTAGTCCTGGTCCTGATAGTCGAAGCCGAAATGCTCGGCCAGCTTCTTGACCGACTTGGGCCCCCACGAAATGCCGAATGCAAACACATCCATACCCTTCATGCGCGACTGCAGACGGGTCAGCATGTGTCCATCCACATCCTCCGGCACAAAAGACTTGTCGGAGAACTGGTTGCGTGCGCCGCCGTCGGGAATAATCAGAGCATCGAAGCCGCTACCGTCCGTACCGAAGTAGAACTGCATGGCTGGTGCACCTTCCTGATACTCTAGGGCCGTCACCGCTCCTGCATGACCAAACAAGGGATCGACATAGTTGATGCGGCGTTTACCATCACCGCTCATCAGCAGTGCTTTCTTGATGCCGCCCCCGGCCAGCAGCCCAGCCACCGTGCTCATGCCATAGACCCAGCCCGAACAGCCCAGCGAGAGGTCTGCCGTGTAGCATTCCTTCGAGAGGCCCAGTCGGTCCTGCAAAATGCAGGCTGTAGCTGGCAGGATATAGTCTGCGTGCTGAGACACAAATATCAGCGCCTCAATTTCTTTCTTGTCCCAGCCCAGGTCTGCAATCAGCTGTTCGGCAGCGGCATAGCAAAGGTCGCCAGCCGTGTATTCTTCCGACACGCGGTGATTCTTCACACCTGTGGATTGGATAAAGGACGACGCGCTGTACTGCCCTTTGGCCATGGTTTCGTTGGTCAAGACCGTCTTCGGGACACCAGTGGCAAATCCTGCCACACGCACATTATTAAAACTAAGATAAGCCATTACTGCTTGCTCTTCACGATGTTGAACAAATCCTCGATAGTCACGGCACTCTTCATGTCGTCGCCCTTGATGGTCACGTCATACTCCTCGTCAATCATGGCAATGATGGACAGAGCTATCAGCGAACTGTATTCGGGCAACTCATGGAATACTGTGCCAGCCTGAAATTCGCTGGCATCGGTGTCGTCAAACTGTTCTGCAAAGTTCTGGATAAATTCTTCAAGATTCATAATTGTAACTGTTTTATATTGTTAATAATTAAAATTCTGTCTTTTTGGCAGGGTTGCCCATGTAGAGCTTGCCATCCTTCGGCTTGGTCATCAGCACACTGCCGGCTCCGAGGGTCACGCCATTGCCGACCTTCAGCCCTTGCAACACAATGGAGGCAATGCCAAAGAAATTGCCATCGCCCACAGTCGTTGCGCCCGAAATTCTCACGGCGGGCATCAAGATGTTGCACGAACCCATCCGCACATCATGACCCAGCACCGTTCCGCCATTGAACACATTGAAACTGCCTATCGTGACATCGCACGAAAAGGCCGACCCGCGCTGCACGATGTTGCCCTGCCCCATCGTCATCGAATCGGCATCGGAAAACACCACGTCGGGGTGAACGATGTTTGGGAACGAAATGAGCGGATTATGGATACGTGACGTGATATTCTTCATGTTGACCGTGCTACCCACAGCCACGACCAGCGCCAGCTCGCGGTCCCAGGCATTCACAGCTTCAATGCCGCCCAGTACCATTCCATAGTGCTTGACAGGCGTGCCCTTTTCCAGTCCGTCATCAAAAAAGCCAATGACATTCCATTGCTCACCGCCAGCGGCATTTATCTTGTTAATCAGGCAGAACACCTCTCTGCCAAAGCCACCAGCCCCATATATTGCAATCTCTTTCTTCATTCTGTTGGCAAACACACAACACAGTCCTGCTATCTACCCTACAGACTACCTGCCGCAGGGACAAGGTGTGTTAAATGAAACTAATTCTGTTATAAAAAACGTGCAAATATACGAATTATTATTCATTACAGCAAACAAAAGCCACAAATAATGTAAAATCCGCCCCAGACTGAAGTCTGACCACCCCCTTCCTTCATTGCAAACCCAGCTACGCATCTGTATATAATTATACTTAAAACAGTACATGGTATTTGACAAATGCCCACACAAGTGGAAGTGCCTTGTCAAGGCGGTTTGACATACAAATTCATCCCCACTCACCATTTATCGCTATTAAAGAAAAAATAACAGACTCGCGTTTCTGTTTGTTTCAAAAAAAAAGCGTACTTTTGCACCGTCCTTCCCAAGACACACCGTCTGCACCGAAGGACACATTATAAAATAAATAGCGTTTGCTGTTTGTTCCGGTTATGCTGAAAGCGTAGGAAACTTATCAATACTGGCCGAAGGAACAGACTAAGTGAATGCTCACGTAGCAACGTGGGCTTTCTTGTCTGTCAGTATCGGTTCTCCTACCACCGCAGCGTAAGGGCAAGAAACGCCCACGCTCTGCGACGGGAAGGGAGGAACAAGAGCAATCGTGCATTGTTAAACATTTTTTAAAATCAAACAAAAAAATGAAGAACGTAAAGATTGCTGTAGTACTGATGTTTTTGGCAACATCGTTGAGGGCACAGACCCCACAAGGAGACTTGAACCACAACGGCGTGATTGACCTGAGCGATGTGACCCTACTGATTGAGGCCTACCTGAACAAAGACACGAACCCTGACCCCACACAACTGCCCGACACGACAGTTCACGACACACGCTCCATCCGCATTCTTTCTATTGGCAACTCTTACAGCATGGATGCGCTGTTCTATCTGCCGCGCCTCGTCAGCAGCATAACAAACGAGGTAAATATAGCCGTAGGCATTGCCTACTACAGCAGTGCAACGCTGAAAAATCATGCTCAGCTTGCCGAATCTGACAGCAAATCCTACACATTCTATCACTGCGACTCGACACTGGACCACTGGAAGCGCGAGCGGAATCTTTCGCTGGCCGACATCCTCAGCACAGACTGGGACTTTATCCTGCTCCAACAATCCTCCTTCTTCCAAAGCGACTACAACAGCTACCAGCCCTGGTTGGATCAACTGACTTCCTTCGTGCAGCAACATCAGCCCCACGGCACCAAGCTGGGATGGCTTCTGTGCCCCGCCTTCGCCCAATCCAGAATTGATGCTGTGAAGGAGGATGGCACAAAAAGCTACAACACAGGCAACTACACGACAAGTGACGAACACTTTGCTGCCGTGGCTCAATGTGCCCAGAATGTACTCTCAGGCAACAACCCTGTCAGCTTTGTCGTGCCTGCCGGGACAGCCATACAAAATGCCCGCCACATAGCCGAACTGGATACCCTTGGCACAACGGGAAACCTGACATTCGACTACGTCCACACACAGGACGGCCTACCACGCATGATACAAGCCTACACCCTGGCACAAACATTATTCGACCTCTGCGGCATAGCCAAAGGTATTTGGGGCAACAGCACTGTGGTTAGTGAAGAATGGTTGAAAGATGCTGGTCTCGTCACAGCCTGGGCCATGCGCAAGGGAGCTCCTGTCGGTTCGCTCCCACAATATTACATCGGTCAGCAGTGCACCATTTCAGCTATCAAACATCCCTTTGTCATTTCTGCGGAATAGTTTTGCTGCAACTTCAGCGAAGAGCTGCCACAAAATCCACGCTGAAGCATTACGGTGAGTTCTAAAAATTAACATTTATGAGTGGAAGCCGTACCTTCAGAATCAGTTCAGTTGGTTTCAGTGCCTCAAAGGGCATCGTTGGCTCGCGAAAGAGTTCGTTTATCCACTCATTTGACTTGATTATTTGACGTTAAGACACGGCTATCCCATAGAG
>JAFTEV010000047.1 GCA_017453465.1 Bacteroidaceae bacterium
ATTAGAAATGACGGCTTACATTTTGTTCGTTATTATGCATATTTATGCTTCCAAGTTAAGCAGGCGTGTGCGTTATGATGAGTAAATCTGAGTTTGGCGTGTTATTTTGATAGTGAATTTTTCTAATGACCGATTTGGGTTTAAGTGACGACTAAATTAACTGATTAGGGAAACAAAGAGCGGTAACCGAAGCCGACGGATGTCGGCACAGTTTCCCGCTCTTTGTTTCCCTACATTATTATAATATATTATAACGCCTCAATCTCATCACGCCCCAAACCTGTAATCTTGCAAATCTCCTCAGTGTCGTAGCCTCGCTGTTTCATCCGCTCGGCGGTCTGTACGAGGCTTTTGTGAGCGGCAGATTCGGAAATGGCCACTTCGTTATGTTCCCATTCCTCCCAGTTGGTTTCGGAGAGATAGTTGCTGACTTGCTCACGGAGTGGAGGTAAGTCCTCCTGAATGACTTTCCATACGGCATCGGGATCTATCTGATAATAGTCGTGCACCAGCACATGGCGCATCTTGGCGATGAACTCCCAGGGTGTTTCGGCGTGTTCGCGGCAGAATGAGCGAGTGAGTTTATAGGCAGCCTCGCCAATAATCTCAATACTTTTCACTATACCGTAGTATCTTAGGTTATCGGCTTCAAGTTCATCCCTTGACTTGAAGTTTGTATTGCCGAGGATACGGTCTATTGCCTCAACAATATGTTCCAGACGGTCGCGGTCTCTAACGGGTTCTCTCATAGATTAACTTTTTGTCTCGGTCAACATTTTCTCGTACTCTCGGGCGCAGCATCTTCTCAGGCACGATGTCAACGGGACGGTCGAGAATCTTCTCCAATTCACAAATCATTGCCGCATGTTTCAGCAGACTGACACCTCCTTCGTCAAACTGCACGAGGATGTCGACATCGCTCAGCGGCGACTCATCGCCTCGGGCGAAAGAACCAAACAGCCATGCACGCTGGATGGGCTGAGTCTTGAAATAGTCGGCTATCGACTGCTGCATTGCCTTGGTACTCATAATCGTTTCGCTTAATACGTCTATCGTTGGCAAAGGTACAAAGAAAATCCGAAATACATTTCTCTTTTGCTGAAAAAAATGCAAAAACAAAGAGCGGGAAGCCCGCATGACATCCTCGACCTTGATTCCCGCTCTTTGTTTTACATTTATTGGGAATTCTGCTGCTTAGTAAAACATTGCTGTTCTTGTGGCAAAGTTCTGCTACTGCTGTCGTACAGTTCTCCTGCTGCGGTAGCAGAACTTTGCCACTGCGGTATTGAAGTTTTGCCACTGCGTTTTTGATACTTTATCACTGCGGTGTTGAAACTTTGCCACTGCGGTGTTGAAGTTTTGCCGCTGTGGTGCCAGAACTTTGTTACTGGAGTCTGTTCACACCTCTGCTTCATACAGAGATTTTATAAATAAACCTGTCATCCTGTCATCAAGGGTGGCTAATGATTTGTCTTATACTCGATTAAAAGGATGACAGGTTTTGTAAAACGTGACAGGTTTTCAAAAAAACTTGTCATTGTTGAATCAATGGTATATCAATATAATAATGTGCTTATGACAAGTATGACAGGTTTTTGCCGAAAAACTTTAGCAGCGTGAAGGGGCGTGTTGAAAGAACTTGATAACTGCCCCACAAGGGGCACTATAAAAGAGGTTGGGGAATCTTCTATTTGAGCATTCGTTTAGCTTCATCGAGGTAGAAGCGGATGAGCTCGGTGATGTCGTTGACGGTGATGGTGCCGTCTTCGTCCATATCGCCGCGCTTGAGGCGGTCGTAGAAGTCGTCGATGGTTCCGCCGATTTCTACGATATGGCTAAAGGTGGCCCAGTAGGGGTGGGTGCGGTAGCGGTTGAGGCTGCCCATGGGGATGTGCAGGACGGCTGTCTTGCGGGTGTCTTCGTCGAAGGCGGTGGCGGTGATGGTGGGGGGGATAGAACGGAGGATGACGATTTCCTGCAGCTGTGTGCAGTGGCTGAGGGCGTAGTCGCTGATGCGGCTGAGGGTTTCGGGCAGGATGAGGGTCTGGAGTTCTTGGCAGTTGTAGAGGCTCATGGCGGGCAGTTGGGTAATGCCTCGCGGGAGGATGAGGGTCTGCAGACCTGCGCAGCCAAGGAGGGATTCTTCGCCGAGGGACTGGAGGCTGGTGGGGATGTTGAGGGTGGTGATGCCGCTTTGTCGGCTGAGGGCTGCCGTAGCAATGCCTTTGGTGCCGGACTGTAGGGTGAGGCTGATGCCGACAGGGGCAGAGCCTTTGTAGGTGTAGAGTACGCTCCCTGCATAGACGGGACCGTAGCCTTGGTTCTGGAGCCAGGCTGTGCCGCTGAAGGCTCCGCCGCCGATGGTGGTGAGGGTGGCGGGCAGTTGGAGGGTGGTCAGTCGGGTGCAGTCGGCAAAGGCGTAGTTACCGATGGTGGTAAGACCTGGGGGAAGAGTGACGGCTGTGAGCTGTGGACTGGCGTGGAAAGCCCAGTCTGCAACGGCGGTGACGTTGTAGGTGGTGCCATCGTGGGTAAGGGTGGCGGGAATGCTGATGTTGCCTGTGTAGGTTTTATCGCCGTGGGTGACAGCAAGGGTTTGCTGGCTTTCGTCGAGGATGTTGTAGTAGATGCCGTTGGCGACGAAGTCGTAGCTCTGGGAGTGGGCACGGAGTGCACAGAGAAGGCAGAGGCAGAGAGTGAAAAGTGAAGAGAGTTTCATGCGATTATGTGGTTATACGGTTATGCGGTTATACGGTTATGTGGTTATGCGGTTTAGGAATTGATACTCAAATTGTGAATTGTGAATTGTTAATTATGAATTGTGCATTGCCATCAGTTTTACTCTTCGTCGTATCGGCGGAAGTTGGAGTCGATGATGGTTTCTACGATGTGCGGGTTGTCGCCGTGGTCGTTGTAGAAGTCGAGGAAGAGGATGCCAAAGTTGGTGTAGTCTTTTAGCTCGATAAATTCGCGCAGGTTTTTGTTCATGGGTTTGCGGATGTTTTTGGCCGAACCACCCCAAGCGTAGCTGTAGGGGTTGTGGCGGCGGGGCGACCAGGCTATGGAGTTGAATGTGATGTACCAGAGGTTGGGGTCGCTGTTTTCGTAAGCCTCGCGGAGGTGTTGCTCTACGTACTTGATTTTCTTGTAAGTTTTATGTTCTTTGTAGAGGTCTTCTACGTGGAAGCCTTCGTATCTGAAGATGGCGTTGTCGGTGAACTTGAGAAGTTTTCCGTAGGGGCATGCTTCTTGGCGACGGATGACGAGGATTTTGCCGCGCACGTCTCCCAGCGGTGTGCTGGGTTCGAAGTCCTGAACGAAGCGGTGGGGGTAGCGGTCGATGAGTTTCTGGTAGTTACGGATGAGTTCTTCGTCCCATTTCTTGCCGCTTTCGTCGCTGCCTATGAGGGCGATGATACATTCGGAGGGGTGTTCGGTGAGGAACTGGTCCCAGGCTACGAGGGTGGAGTCGAAGGTGTCGCGACTGGTGAGGTGGTGGCCGAAGTGGAGGTTGCGCTTGAGACGGATGTCGAAGGCGCGAATGCCGTCGGCGGTCTGTGTGGGAATGGAGAAATTTTGTGTGTGGGAGGCGCGGAAGACAGCTATTGGCTGTTCGGAGATGGCGGCGGCTCCTGCATCGTGTGTGCCGGGGATGGAGATGGTGCTGATGGGGCGGTCATCAGGAATCCGTGCCATCCAGTTGGAGTTGGCTTGGTAGATGCGGGAAATGTACATGTTGGTGAGTTTGCCGCGTTTTTTTTGCTCGATGTAGATGCGGCAGGGTTTACCGCCTATGAGGGCATTACCCTCGATGCTGTAGGCGGAGTTGGACTTGAAGGACTTGATGCCCATCTGGAAGTAGTTCTGGGTTTCCTTGCCGTGGTTGATGCAGAAGTCTTCGAGTTCGAGTTTGACGGGCTGGTTTGTGCCAAAGATGCGTCCGCGCAGGTAGAGGGTGAGTTTGCCTCGGAGGGCGTAGTGGAGCATTTCGGGGTACCAGTGGTTGGGGGTCTGGTCGATGCGGAGCTGTGATTTCCACCAGTTGCCTGTGCGGAAGTTTCCGTTGTGGCCAGCTTCGCAGTAGAAGATGCCGTTGTGGTCTATTTCGAGCACTTTGCCTGGGGCGATGCGGCCTTCAGTGTCTTGTCCGGGGCTGACGTAGCCGTCCTGTATTTCGTACCAGCCGTAGCGTCCGTCAGGGCCAGCTACGAGGTCGCAGCCGAAGATGTCGATGTTGAAGCGGTCGGAGTGGTAATGGCGGGTCTTGCCAGTGGTGGCGAGGTAGCTTGCCCCTTGGCTGATGTTGCTTTGGGGCATGGTGTCTTTCATTTCCTCGATTTGCTTCTTCGTCAGGGCTGCACGGATGTAGTCTTGACGTTTTTCTCCGCTGTAGCGGTATGCTTTTTTGCGTCCGAAGCAGTAGCCGGCATAGACGCAGAGGCTGCCGTAGGAGTTGTTTATCTTGGTGCCGTTGTTGTTGTAGAAGAATCGGTTGTAGGTGGCCAAGAGTCCTGCTCGCCATCGGTTGTAGTTGAAGGTGAGGCTGGCGCGGGCAAAGATGTTAAGGTTGAAGCTGGTGCCGTCGTATTGGTAGCGGAACTGGTCGGGGCTGACGGTGGTGCCTTCGTGTTTCTGTATGATGCGGCTGAGATCTTCGGCGAAGTAGTTGGCTACACTATTGTCGTTGTTCATGCGTACTCGTTTCAGACCGGGGGAGGCTACGGCGGAGAGTCCGAGTAGCAGTCGGCGTGAGAAGACGAGGTTGTAGGCGTAGCCGAGCTGGAGGTGCCAGTCATCAATGGTGGTGAGGCTGGGGAAGCGTGTGGTGAGAAGGGAGCGCATGGTGCGAGCCTCTTGGCTTTCTCCCTGCATGTAGGGCCATGTGATGTCGAGCAGGTCGGCGATGGCCTGATGCTGCATGTCTTCGGGAATATCTTCTTCGTTGATGATGTTTTCGATTCTTTCGGTTTGTTCTTGGGTGACGTCTCCCTCCAGGAATGCATTGACGAGTCCGTTGCTGAGTGCATAAGAAGATATGACACTGGTGATGTCGCTCTCTGTACGCTGCCGTGTGTAGCCGAGGCCGACGATGGGTGTGCCAGCGGAACGCAACTGAATGGCTCCGTTGCTGAAGGCTGCGGGGTTGGAGTATTTTTTGTGGTTTGTGAAGATGTTGAGGTTAAAGCCTGTAATCTTGTTCTTGACAAGGTCGCCCACATCGTAGATGTCAGTGAAGTCGGTAAAATCTTCTACCTGGTCCGTGCCGTCGTTGAATGTCAGTTTCCTGAAGATGAAGTCTCCGCCTGTTCTGCGTCGGATGATGTCGAGATTGACTAGGTTGGAGTTGATGGAGAGTGTAAATTCGTTCTTGTTTTTGCTCTTGGGTTTCCCAATGGTGTTGAGGTCGATGGTGAATCCGTAAAAGAACCATTGGTAGCCGAAGTAGGGGCCAAACTTATTACTCATCCTCGACCGCATGTCGGCGTTGATGCCTGTGTTTTCAATCCGTAGCCACTCCATTGTGGATGTGTTTTGCAACTGTACAGCCCAGTTGTAGAATGAGGGGGTGGAGTAGCGAGGGTCGTAGGCTGACCAGTTTTGGCCAATCCACTTGAAGGGAGTGAGCAGTTTCTGGCCAAAGCTTTTCTTCTTTTCTGTTTGTTGCGTAGGGGTGGTTTCCTCCTTGCTGTTTTGTGCTGAGGCTGGGCAGAGGAGGGTGAAGAATAGGAGAAGAAGAAATGAGTATCTAAGTTTCATTGATTGTCTTGTGGGGTCATTCCTGCAGCAGATATTCGTCAATGAGGTTGACGATGTCGCTGAGGGTCACGGTGGAGCCAGGTGTGAGATATTGGTCGATAAGATTAGAAATGTCTTCTATGGTTATCAACGTTTTTGTTATCAGTATATTGTCGAAACCAATGATTTTTTCAGAGCCATCGGAGTTGTGGATGGCTGCCAGCTGGATGGTGGTGGAGGCTGAGCCGTCGCTTTCAAACTGGAGGCTGACGGTTTGCCAGGCTGTTTTGTTTTCCAGCGTAGGGCTTTTCAGGACAGGGCCGTCTTCGGTAATGATGCTGACAGTGGCATCGCCGCCCAGTCCGCTTTTCCATAGGTCCATAGTGAGTGTGTACTTTCCCTTGGGCAGTCGCAGTTCTTGTGAGAGGGTCAGGGTGGGGGTGCCCCAGTTCTGCCGAACCCAGTAGGTCTGCTTGCTGTCGTTGCTGGGTTTTGCCAGAGAGCCGAAGAAGCGGTCGAAGTAGAGGTCGCCGCTCTTCAGTGCCGTGATGTCGTTCACATTGGGATTGCTGCGGTCCACAGTCCAGCCTTCGGGTTGGTATATGGCTCGGTCCGAAGATACGCCGCTGCCTGCCTGCACGGTGTATTTCCCTTCAAAGTCTCCGTTGATGAGGGCTGTTGGCAGTGGTTTCTGTTCGTAGGGTATGCTTTGCAGCTGGCATATTTCTTGGCGCGTAAGGCAGATGTCGTAGAGGCGGAATCCGTCGATGGTGCCGATGAAGTCCACGTTGTCAGCCTTGTAGTTGGTGTCCCACCACTGGGTGCGGCCAATGTAGTTGCGGCTGTCTCTTGCCAGTTGTTCCAGCTGATAGGCTTCCACCTGGTTGGCTGTGCCGCTGACATCTTCTGTGCCGTCGATGTAGATTTTGGTTGTCTTGGTGGCGGCATCGTAGGTCACGGCAAGTTTGTATTCAGTGTCGATTTTCAGCGTTGTGCTGCTGTTGACCATGGTGGTTGTACCGCTGTTGTATTTCACTCCAGCCGACAGCGGATTGGCTCGCAGAAAGAGGCTGTTGCCGCTGGCTGAGCCAAAGTCGTAGAAGCGGGGATTTTTGCTCAGACTTTTTGCATTGACGGTGAGCAAGAACGTGAATGAGCGCAGTTCACTGAGCAATCCGGTTGGTGCTACTTCGTACTGGTTGGTGTTGAAGCCTGTGGCCGTGTTCTTTGTGAAGTCCATACCGTCTTTTTCATACAGCAGGTTCTGTGTGATGTCGCGAGCCAAGGCTTTCACCACGAAGTTTTTGCTCTTCCCCTCGATGTTGGCTGTCAGTGTTACTTCTTCATCTGTGGTGAGTGGCAGGAGTACACCGTCTGCGGTAATGGCTTTTTCGTTGGACGATGTCCAGCTGACGTTCTTCTCCAATACAAGCTTTGGCAAGACTAAGTCGGTGCGGGTCTCGGTTGGCAAATTGATGCTTTGAAGAGCGGCATCCACAATGCTTGCCTCTATGTTGTCTTGCGCGTTTTTCACCAGCTCCTGCACAATGGCGGGCGGGAAGCACACATAGTAAGGCGCAACATCAAGGCAACTGTGGTTCATGGCTTCTACATATTCGCCCTTTTCGTTCACATAGCCGTAAGTATCCACGACTCCACCATTGAATTCGGTTGTCTCTATTACCTGGTCAACAAGTCCGTTGCGGTAGCTGGTTAGTGTTTTTCCGTCGTAAGTCAGGGTCAGCACCCAGGTGGAAACCTTTGTGGGGTGATTGTCGCCACTGGTGCCTGTGCTCTGTGTCGCCCAGTCGTCGCTGGTCAGCAATCGGTTCTGGCTCTTGTAGGCAGTGCCGTTGATGGTGATGACGGGGCGTTGGTCTGTTCCATCAATGCTGTAGGTCAAGCCTTTGCCTTCCTCTCCATTTGTTACGCTGAACAGCATCCCCTCATATTTATTTGCATTCATGGCAAACGAAAGGTTGAGTGTGCCGCCTGCACCAAAGCAAATGCAGGCGGGCTGAATGCTGTCTTCCTTTTCCTCGAATGGGGCTTCCTGCCATTCGTAATCACACAGGATGCCTGTGGGGTAGCCCTTTGGATAGCCTTGCTTCACTATCCAGTAATAGTAGTCGCCGTTCATCCATGCCAGCCGCATCGGGCTGTTTTTGCTGCCTGGAATCACGAAGGGACGCACATTGTTTTTCTTTGAGCCTTGTGTGATTTGCTCTGAACCTGCCACCTTGCCGTCATCGTCGATGGTGTATTTCCATATCTCATACACGCCGTCCTTGTTGTAGGCCCCATTCGTTGTGGGGATGGAGAGGTAGAGGTCGTTGATGTTGTCGGGGTCTATGGCCATACCACCGCTGTAGCACAGTTCCGTGGAGTTCCAGTTTTGGTGGAAAGCATGACCGCCATACTGCACCCATGTGTTGCGCCATGCCGAGCCTGTCCACCGAGCGTACCAATAGACATGGGTCGTCTTGGCGTTGTCGATGTGTGGATAGGCAATGACTGGGTGTTCGTCCTTGTCCAGTGTAATCTGCCACACCCAGTTGCGGATGTTGGCGGTCTTGTCAACAATTGTGGCAGGATAGTTGTTGGCGTAGCTGTCCGTCTTGTTCACGTTGAAAACGCCGTTGTTGATGACACTAAGCTGTTTCCCGTTCAGGTCACGCAAGATGGGACCATTGCCTTTGTTGATGTCAATCACGTTGAAGTAGAGCCAGTCGGGCATTTCGTTGTCGGGATGCCCTGTCGTGTAGCTTACGTAAATTTTGTCTTTACCGTTGCTCTGGTATTTTGCGTAAGGGCGTGCACCTGTTGACTGCACAATCTGTTTGGGGCCGAAGTCAAACTTCGTGTTGTCATTCTCGTCTGGCATTGTCAGTCGGGCTATGGTCGGATGCCAATTGATGCCACGCCAACACAGGTAGATGTGTGTAGGGTCATCGCTCAAGATGAAGGGCGATGGATAGGTTGTGTTGTTTGCTGTTGCCAGATACTTCTCCTCTCCCAGTGCTGTGATGTCGCCAGGCTTTCTGGAGATGCGGTACCAAATCTTTGCCTCATCTGTATGGCGTGTGTAGAAAATCATCACACGCTCGTCGGGCAGCACGATGAATGTTGGGTTGTTGTGGTCGTCGGGCTGGAAATAGCTGCGCACCAGCACGTCTGTCTTTCGTCCTGTAACCCAGTCGTACTGAGTAGCCTTTACGTTGCCGTGTACGTCAATGTAGCCAATGTAGGTGGCGTTGATGGTGCCCTCGCTGTTTTCATAGTGTAAAGCCCTTGGGTCGGCAAACCAGCACCAGGCTCCTTCTTCTGCTACAACATTGTTTTGCTGCCCCTGTGCTTTCAGAGCCAGTGTTAAGCACAGCAGGATTTGGAAAAGGAAAAGTTTCTTCATGTTAGGTTATGAGGTTTAAGGGGTGTCCCGCCTATTCTGCAAAAGTGCCCCCGCGATGACGGGGGCTTGAGCAGTGTATTTCAGGAGGCAATTTTTCCTCCCATAATGTCTATGAGTTCATTGGTAATGCTTTGCTGTCGTGTCTTGTTGTACAGCAATGTGAGTTCTTGCAGCAGTTCGTTGGCGTTATCGTCAGCAGTCTGCATGGCCATCATGCGGGCTGCATGTTCGCTGGTGGAAGCATCCAGCAGGGTTGCATATAGTTCTGCCCTAAGTTGTTTAGGGTACAGGATGTCTGCCAATTCCTGCGGGGTGGGTTCTGTAATCAGGTCTTCTTGCAGCGGACCTGCAATCGGTTTCTGGATAGGCAGTGGTTTGTATGAAATCACCTGCTGTCCCATGCTCTTGAAGTGGTGGTAAACCAATTCGATGCGTTGTATTTTGTTTTCGGCATACAGCTTCAGCAGGTGGTCTATCAGTTTACATGCCAGTTCATATGCGTCGCCTTTTTCCACACGCTCGTTCATCGTACTAAAGTCGAAACAAGCTGTGAGGCTGGGGACTTTCCGTATTTCGTCTGCAATTTTTTTGCCGACAGGCAGTAGCATGACCGCTGTGCCCTTTGCGGTGTATTCGGCGACACGTTGGTGCGTGGCCTTGATGATGTTGCTGTTGAACGCTCCGCAAAGTCCGCTGCTCGACGAGAAACAAACAATGGCAACGGTCTTCACACTGCCTTCCTCGCTCCGTTGCGCTGTCTGCAAACATTCTGCCACAGACCGCAATTCGCTGGCATAGCGCAAGAAGTTTTCGCTCAGGCTCTGCGTGCGGTGCAGTTTGGCACTGGCCATCATGCGCATCGCGCTTGTTATCTTTTGCGTGTTGCGTACCGAAGCTATACGGCTTTTTATTTCTTTCAATGAAGACATATCCTTTATGGTTTTCAGCCCCCTCTATGGGGAAAGTCTGCCAGATTGTGTTCCTTATAGTTTAACGCTGCTTGCTACTTCTTCCAGAATGGCCGTAATCGCGTCGTCAATTTTCCCTGCGCTCAGCGGTTTAAGCACATCGTCTGTGTGAACCGTGCGCAGGAGGTCGAGGTATTTCGTTTCAAATTGAGACACTTTTTCAATGGGCACATTCCGCAACAGACCGTGTGTACCGATATAGAGAATGGCAATCTGCTCGGCCACAGGCATGGGGCAGTACTGCTTTTGAATGAGCAATCGGGAGTTCTTCCTACCTTTGTCGATGGTGAAAGCAGTGACGGGGTCCATGTCGCCACCAAACTTGCTGAATGACTCCAGTTCGCGGTACTGCGCCTGGTCAATCTTCAGCGTACCGGCCACTTTCTTCATGGCTTTCAGCTGTGCATTACCACCGACACGGCTCACCGAAATGCCGACATTGATGGCTGGGCGCACACCCTTGTTGAAGAGGTCTGTCTCCAGGAATATCTGTCCGTCGGTGATGGAAATCACGTTGGTAGGAATATAGGCCGACACGTCGCCAGCTTGTGTTTCGATGATAGGCAGTGCTGTCAACGAGCCGCCACCCTTCACCTTTCCTTTCAGGCTTTCAGGCAGGTCGTTCATGCGTTCAGCCACCTCCTGCTGGTCAATGATTTTTGCGGCGCGCTCCAGCAAACGGCTATGCAGATAGAACACGTCGCCGGGGTAAGCCTCGCGGCCCGAAGGACGCTTCAAGATGAGCGACACTTCACGGTAGGCCACGGCTTGCTTCGAGAGGTCGTCGTACACCACCAGGGCATGGTGGCCAGTGTCTCGGAAATACTCGCCGATGGCAGCACCTGCAAAGGGTGCAAAATACTGCATGGCGGCAGGGTCGCTGGCGGTGGCACTCACCACGACGGTGTAGTCCATTGCGCCTTTCTGCTTCAGCGTGTTCACGATGGTAGCCACGGTACTGCCTTTCTGTCCCACAGCTACATAGATGCAATAGACAGGATTGCCCGCTTCATAGTTGCTGCGTTGGTTGATGATGGTGTCAATGGCAATGGCAGTCTTGCCTGTCTGACGGTCGCCAATAATCAGCTCGCGCTGACCACGACCGATAGGAATCATGGCATCCACAGCCTTCAGACCCGTCTGCAACGGTTCGTTCACCGGCTGACGGAAGATGACACCAGGAGCCTTCCGCTCCAGCGGCATGTTGATGAGTTCGCCCCTCACGGGGTCTGGGCTGTCGATAGGCTGTCCCAGCGTGTTGACCACACGTCCAATCAGTCCTTCGCCCACAGGGATAGAAGCAATTCGGCCAGTACGCTTCACGATGTCGCCTTCCTCCACGTTGTCGGTCGGTCCCAGCAACACTGCGCCCACATTGTCTTCCTCCAGGTTCATCACGATGGCCTGCATCCCGTTTTCAAATTCCAGCAGTTCGCCGGCCTCGGCATTGCGCAGTCCGAAGGCACGCACCACGCCGTCGCCCACTTGCAACACTGTGCCCACTTCGGACTCGCTGCCCAGGGCTTCGTCGTTTTCGATTTCGGCCAGCTGCTGACGCAACATGGCTGTGACCTCGCTTACTTTTATTTGTTCCATAGTTGTTTCCTAATGTTTTGTAGCCTTGTGCGGTAGCTATAGTCGTAAAGCAAATCGGCAACGCGAAGGCAGCATCCGCCAATGAGTTCGGGGCGTACCACAGCCTCCAGTTCCACGCCTCGGCCAGTCAGTGCATGTACTTTTGCTTCCACTTTCTGCAACAGGGCTTCGTCTGCCTTTGTTGCGGTCTCAAAGATGATATGGTCAATCTGGTGATATTCACGGAAGAGTTCGCGATAGACCAGTATCATGGTGCGAAGGTGGATTTCGCGCTGGTGTTCCAGCACGAGCCACAAGAAGCGTGTGTAGAGCGTGTGCTTGTCTCCTCCCGTCTGTGACACCGTGTCGGCATTGATACCGCTGGAGGTGACCAGCAATCTGAACTTTTTCTCCTTGGCGACACGCGGGTTGTGGATGGCTGCCTGAAGGTGTGGCATGGTCTGCATGTTATCATACAGCGTGTTCATGTATTCATAAACGTCCTTGTCTATGAGCTGTGCCCGTGCCTCTTCAAAGAGAGCCCTGCTATATCGTGTTGCAATGCTTCCGTTAATCATACTTCATTCAGTATCCGTTCCACAGATTTTCGCTGCTCCTTGTCGTCCTCCATCTTTTCGCGAATCACCAGTTCGGCCACACGCAAAGCCAGCCCTGCCACTTCGTCGTGCACATCCTTCAGTGCTTCCTGCTTGGCTTGCTCAATGCTTTTTGTTGCCTCTTCAGCAATGCGGCGTGCTTCTTCGGTCGCGGTCTGCTGGGCAGCCTGAACAATTTTCTGCTTCTCGGCCATCGCGTCCGCAATGATTTCCTGCTGACGAGTGCGTGCCTCCTGCAACAGTCGCTCACCCTCAGCCTGAATGCCCGCCAGCTTTTCGTTGGCTTCCTTGGCAGAGAGCAACGACTGTTCAATAAACGCCTTACGCTTATTGATGGCATCGATGATGACGGGGAAGCCGAACTTGTAGAGCAACCCGAACACGATGGCAAACGAGAGGAACATCCAAAAGAGGAGTCCTGGATCTGGTGTGAGTAGAGCCATTCCTTGTTTTTGTTGAGAGTTTAGAGTTTAGAGTTGAGCGATGAGAGTTGAGCGTTTAGAGACGTTGCAGCAACCTCTCTCGACACTCAGCCCTCAAGGTTTTTACGTTAGAAGAATAGAATCAGTGCACAAACAACGATGGCAAACAGCGCACAACCCTCGACGAAGGCTGCGGACAGAATCATTGCCGAGCGAATGTCGCCTGCGGCACTGGGCTGACGGGCAATAGACTCTACGGTTGATTTACCAATGTTACCAATGCCGAATGCGGCACCAATCACTGCGATGGCAGCACCGATGGCTGCTCCAAACTTTGCAAGGCCTGCGCCTGCTGCTGCTTCAAGAAGAATCATAGGTTTTGTTTTTTATGTTTTACGTTTTTGAGTTTTTTCTGTTTTTATGTTACTCATTGTGGGCCAGACCAATGAAGCTGGCTGTGAGCAAGGTGAACACGTAGGCTTGCACAAAGGCAACCAACAGTTCGAGGCAGTTCATGAAGATGCTGAACAGCACACTGACCACCGTCATGGGCGCACCCACCATGGCACTGGTCTGCCACGTCACGAAAATGATGCACGTCAGGGACAGAATGATGGTGTGTCCGGCAAAGATGTTGGCAAAGAGACGGATGGTAAGCGAGAAGGGCTTGGTGAATACGCCGATAAACTCGATAGTGGGCATGATGGGCAGCGGTGCCTTCAGGAATGTCGGTACGTCGGGCCAGAAGATGCTCTTGAAATATGCCTTCGGCGCAAAGAAGTTGATGGCAATCCACGAAGCGATGGCCAGCGTCATGGTGACGGCAATGTTGCCCGTCAGGTTGGCACCGCCCGGCCACACCGGAATCAGACCCAGCAAGTTGCAAGTCAGGATGAAGAGGAACACCGTGGCCAAGTAGGGCGTAAAGCGTTCATAGCCATGCCCGATGTTTGCCTTCGACACGTCTTTGTCAATGAAGTTGATGACAGCCTCCATCATGCCGACGAAGCCGCCCGGCGCCTTCTTGTAACCATTGCGCCTGTACCAAGCGGCAAGTCCCAGCACCACAGAGCAGAGTATCAGGCAAACAATCAACAGCTCCAGCACATTCTTCGTGATGGAAATGTCGAAGGGGCGCACTCCTGCCTTGTTCACAATCTTTCCGCTTGCGGCATCAATGTGGTAGCCACGATATTCAGCCCCATGCTCCAGCTTGTCGGACATGAAGACATCCACGCCTCCGTCGCCAATGAGGATGCAGGGCAGCGGAATGGCCACATGGCCGGCGATGTGCCATTCGTAGGCATCGCCCAAATGGTCGAAGATTATCTTCGACACATTCAGTTCTGCTTTCTCCTCGCTTGCCATGAGCGGCTGGGAGAAAGACGCCAGCAATGCCAGCAGAATCATATATAAATGTCGAGCCATCTGTTATTTCTTTTTTGTCACTATATACGTTTCGGTAGCCAAGTGCAGCAGATAGAACGCTACAGCCGAGCCTGCAAACACCATCGCTTCGGTCGATTTCGTCGAACCTATCAACGCTATGCCCACCACAATCAGTGCCAGTGTCAGAACCAGTTTCACGGCCTTGGCTATCAGGTATGTGCGCATGAAGCTTTTGCCCTTCAGCGTGGGCTGGTTGATGTACGGTTCGAACCGTTCCAGCACAAACGACATCACCATTTCTACGAGCCAGTAGAAAGCCAGCACCACGATGTACCAGTCTGTCCAGTACTGCGGCAACAGCTTTTTGCACAGCACGCCCGCCACAATGCCCACCACCGTCAAGACCGTGGCCCAGAATTGCAACTTCACTCGCATATTATCTTTACCTCATTGTTCTCCACCTTCACTACGCCGTCGCCGCAGTCAAATGTTTCTGCGTCGGTCGTGACTGTGCCGGCACGCAGTTCCGCTATCATCGGAGCGTGGCCGTCAAGCACCTCCATCAGCCCTTGCGCTGAACGGAACTGCACGCGGCTGGCTTCGCCGCTGTGCCTGATGCCTTGTGGAGTGATGATTTGCAGTTTCATGAGCCTACCTGTGCTTTAATCTTCTGAGCCTTCTCAATGGCCTCTTCGATGGTGCCGACGTTGAGGAATGCCTGTTCGGGCATGTCGTCACACTCGCCGTCCAGAATCATCTTGAAGCCCTTGACGGTGTCTTCGATGCTTACCATTACGCCCGGCACGCCCGTAAACTGCTGTGCCACGGCAAAGGGCTGGCTCAGGAAGCGTTGCACTTTGCGCGCACGCTGCACGGTCAGCTTGTCTTCGTCCGAGAGTTCCTCCATGCCGAGGATGGCAATGATGTCTTGCAGCTCCTTCTGCCGCTGGAGTATCTGTTTCACGCGCTGGGCCGTCTGGTAATGTTCTTCGCCCACCACGTTGGGGTCGAGGATGCGGCTTGTGGAGTCCAACGGGTCAACGGCTGGATAGATGCCCAGCTCCGCAATTTTGCGGTTCAGCACCGTAGTGGCATCCAGGTGGGAGAACGTCGTGGCCGGTGCAGGGTCGGTCAAGTCGTCGGCTGGCACATATACGGCCTGAACCGACGTGATGGAGCCATTCTTGGTCGAGGTAATGCGCTCCTGCATCTGTCCCATTTCGCTGGCCAGCGTAGGCTGATAGCCCACAGCCGAAGGCATACGTCCCAGCAGGGCCGAAACTTCGCTGCCCGCCTGAGTGAAACGGAAGATGTTGTCGATGAACAGCAGGATGTCGCGCTTCTCGCCCGTGGCCTTGCCCGCGTCGCGGAACGATTCGGCCACCGTCAGTCCGCTCAGTGCAACACTGGCACGCGCACCCGGTGGCTCGTTCATCTGGCCGAACACCAGCGACACCTGGCTCTTCTTCAGTTCCTCCTTGTCGATGAGCGAGAGGTCCCATCGGCCTTCGTCCATCGCCTTCTTGAACTTCTCGCCATAGCGGATGACACCGCTCTCAATCATTTCCCTCAGCAGGTCGTTACCCTCGCGGGTACGCTCGCCCACGCCGGTGAAGACTGAGTAGCCGTTGCCGCGCTTGGCCACATTATTTATAAGTTCCTGTATGAGCACAGTCTTGCCCACACCGGCACCGCCAAACAGACCGATTTTTCCGCCCTTGGCGTAAGGCTCGATGAGGTCAATCACCTTGATGCCGGTGTAGAGCACCTCTTGTGCGGGTGTGAGGTCCTCGAACTTCGGTGCAGGTCGGTGGATGGGCAGTGCCCCGTTGCGCGACAGCTGTTCCATGCCGTCAATCGGGTCGCCGCTCACGTTCATCAGTCGCCCCTTCACCTGTTCGCCAATAGGCATTGTGATGGGGCGACCCAAAGCAACGACTTCCATGCCTCGGCGCAGTCCGTCGGTACTCTCCATGGCCACGCAGCGCACGGTGTTTTCGCCCAAGTGCTGCTGCACCTCTATGACCAGGCGCATCGCGTCGTCGCGTTCCACTGTCAGAGCGTCGTGGATACGTGGCAACCGTTCAGCAGGGAAATGTACATCCACTACCGGGCCTATGATTTGTGAAATGGTACCTTTTTGTTGTTCCATGAGTTTCAGTAAAGCTAACTGGTTGCAAAGTTGCGGTTTTTTTACGAAAGTTCCAAGTTATTTAAGATTCTTTAATTTTTTGCTCCCGTGCTGTAACTATTCAGCGATTATGTCCACATCTCATTAGCGATGCTAACTGAGACTCCGTTTAACTGTAATCTCGTATAGGGGTACGGCGTTTCCATTTCATCCAAACCTCCAGCGACCGAATCTACAACCATCTGATTTTTTA